>JAHJOQ010000037.1 GCA_018820315.1 Candidatus Zixiibacteriota bacterium
GAGGCTGGTCATGCGCTCGTTGCAAGGCTGATGCCGAAATCGGACCCCGTGCACAAAGTCACCATTATCCCGAGAGGTATGGCGCTCGGCTTGACTTCCTATCTGCCGGTCGACGAGAAGCATACATATTCAAAAGAGTTTCTCGAAGGCAAGCTTGTGCACATTCTCGGAGGCCGTGCGGCTGAGAAGCTAATATTTGGTCAACTTACAACCGGCGCCGGGAACGATATAGAGCAGGCGACCGGGCTCGCGAGGAAGATGGTTTGCGAATGGGGAATGTCAGACAAACTCGGCCCCCAGACGTTCGGCAAGAAGAAAGAAGAGATATTCCTTGGGCGTGAAATATCGCAGCATCGCGATTACTCCGAAACAACTGCGCAATTGATAGATACCGAAGTCAGAAGAATTATTGAAACCGCGCAGGAGAAGGCGATAGATCTCCTGGAGAAAAACCTCGACCTGCTCAAGAAGGTAGCCGAGACCCTTCTCGAACGCGAAACCCTTGACGGCGACGAACTCGACCAGATCATTCGCGGCGAAACACTCGAAGAATTACCGTCGTCCGTGCCGGAAAAATAGCGATAGAATAATCTCGGCCTGTCTCAGAGACATGCAAAGAAACCAGCCTCCCTCACCGATCAAGATCGGTTCTGCTGTATTTGATTTCACGCGCACGTATGTAATCGGCATCCTCAATGTCACCCCCGATTCATTCTCAGATGGCGGTCGGTTTCTTGATTTAGACCAAGCCGTTCAGCATGCCCTCAAGATGGCATCCGAAGGCGCAGATATTATCGACATCGGCGGCGAATCGACACGCCCCGGCGCGCAGCCGCTCAGCCTCGATGCTGAGCTGGCGCGAGTTCTGCCATTAATCAAAGAGATTCGACGGCAATCAGATATCCCAATCTCAATCGATACGTACAAATCCGCAGTCGCAGGAGCATCGATAGAGGCGGGCGCGAATCTGATAAACGACATATCGGGCTTGAGATTCGACATCGCGATGGCATCGACCGCGGCACATCTCGGCGTACCGGTGATAGCAATGCACATCAAAGGGGAACCTCGCTCGATGCAGACCAACCCGACATATGATGATCTTATCGCTAAAATCAAGGCATATCTGTCAGAGTCGATTTCGATAGCCGAAAATGCAGGAATCAAACGAGAGAACATTATTATTGATCCCGGCATCGGATTCGGGAAGACATTCGCACACAATTTCTCGATACTGCGTCATCTCTGTGAGTTTGCCGAACTGGGACAGCCAATAATGGTAGGAGCATCGCGCAAGAGATTTCTCGGCTCACTATCGGGCACCGACCCCGACGATCGCCTTGAAGAGTCACTCGCCGCAGCAATAATCGCGGCAGCCAACGGCGCTCATTTCGTCAGAGTCCACGACGTATCGCAGACCGTCCGCGCCCTCCGCGTCTGGGATGCGGTGAAGGGTTCCGAGTAGGAGAGTACTGCCCGAGGCCAGCCGCCAGGAGCCATCGGGCACTTACTATCGTACGCGCAACTGAGCCGCATATCACAGGTGACAAGGCAGGCGACCGATTCTAAATGCTTGCGGTCGCAGTTCAAACTCGTTATTATAATTAGTTGCAGGAAGGGATATATGGAACTGTTTCATTACGAGTTTCTTAAGTTCACGCTGCTCGATCTGATTGATGTCGCGCTGGTCAGCTATATCATTTACAAAATTCTCATGCTGATCCGCGGAACACGGTCCGCCAATATCGTCACCGGCCTGACATTCATACTCCTCATGGCCTTCCTCTCCTACTGGTTCCAGCTTGAAGGTCTTAAGTGGCTGTTCCGCAATCTCGCGACGGTCGGCTTCATAGTTCTCGTAATCATATTCCAGCCCGAAATCAGAGGCGCACTCGCTCAGATCGGCCATTCACGATTCTTCAAGCATCTATTCAGGTATGAGACCCACAAAGCACTCGATGAACTCGTGAAGGGAGTCATCAGACTCTCCGAATTGCGATATGGCGCACTGATCGTGATCCAGAGGGCGGTCGGCCTGAGAAATATTATCGAAACGGGCAGAAACCTCAACGCCAAACTCTCTGCCGATCTTCTGACGACAGTCTTCACGCCATATACCCCCCTGCATGATGGTGCGGTAGTCGTCAGCAACGACGATATCGTCGCAGCGGCGTGTGTGCTGCCACTTACTCAAAACCCGCGATTCGATCAGCTTTTCGGGATGAGGCACAGAGCGGCGGTCGGCATCACAGAAGAGTCGGATGCGCTCTGTCTGGTGGTATCGGAGGAGACCGGAGCGGTGTCGTGCGCGTTCGGGGGTGTCCTCAAAAGAGACCTGGAGAAGCTTAACCTCAAGGAAACTCTCCTTAGCATGCTCAATGGCAAATAGATAGACTGATGTTTGTAGACCTGGTCGAAATCGAAGTTCAGGCCGGAGACGGTGGCAACGGGGTAGTCTCCTTTCACAGGGAGAAGTATATCTCCAAAGGCGGCCCGGATGGCGGCGATGGCGGCAAGGGCGGTGATGTCATCCTTGAGGTCGACGATAACCTGATGACGTTGATGGATCTCAAGTATCGCAAGAAATATGCTGCTGAGAAGGGGGACGATGGTCAGGGAGGCCAGAGATCCGGCAAGGGCGGCGATGACATAGTCATCAGAATTCCTCCCGGAACGGCCGTTTACGATGCATCGGCCGGGGATGATCTCCTGGTTGATTTGACGCAGCCAGGCGAGAGATTTGTTACGGCCAAGGGTGGTCGAGGTGGTTTGGGCAATGTCCATTTCAAGTCTTCGACTAACCAGTCGCCAAGGAAAGCAACACCGGGCAAATTGGGTGAGAAGCGCAAGCTGGTAATCGAGCTGCGACTGATCGCGGATGTCGGCCTGGTCGGGTATCCGAATGCGGGCAAATCGACTATGCTTGCGGCAGTCTCCGACGCGAAGCCGAAAATCGCGAGCTATCCATTTACAACTTTGACACCAAATATCGGCATCGTATACCTCGACAATTACAGACATTTCCGGATGGCAGACATTCCGGGTATTATCGAAGGCGCCAGCCATGGGAAGGGACTTGGGCTCTCATTTCTGAGGCACATTATGCGTACCAGAGTCCTGCTGTTTGTGCTGGATGGCTCCGAGGAGGACCCGGCGAAAACCCTGTCGCTTCTCCGCAAAGAGCTCGCCGATTTTGATTGGCGTCTGAACGAAAAACCGTACATTATCGCTCTGAACAAGATCGACTTGATTGACGAAGTCCATTCAGCAGCACTTCGGGAGTCTTTCGGTCCCGATTGCTTTGAAACCAGCGGAGTCACAAAATCAGGTATCGAAGTATTGAAGATAGCGCTTTCACAGAAACTGACTCTACATGAATGACTCGCACGATCGAAATCTATACTGGATAGCACTCGGCAGAGTCCAGCAGGTCGGACCGGTGCTGATCAAGCGGCTGCTGCAGACATTCAAAACGCCGGAAGCAATATTCTCTGCCAGCAGACAGCAACTTGTGCAAGTTCAGGATATCGGCTCCAAGACTGCCGATTCAATCCTTCAAGGCCCTGATATCGAATTTGCGAAGCGTCAGTTGGAGGCAATCGGGAAAAGACGGGTCAGACTTGTTACCTATGATTCCGATGAGTATCCGGTCAGACTGAAACAGATATACGATCCCCCTCACATTTTGTATGTAATGGGGGAATTGCGCGCCGAGGATAGTCGCGCAGTTGCTGTCATTGGATCGCGTCACGCGACGCATTATGGGAAATCCATGGCAGAGACGGTTTCGGGACAGTTGGCAGCCGCAGGTGTGACTGTGGTCTCCGGCCTGGCGCGCGGTATCGACTCAACAGCACATAGAGCCGCAATTTCCGCAGGCGGCAGAACGATCGCTGTTCTCGGATGCGGCCTTGATATTATCTATCCCCCCGAGAATGCCTCGCTATATGAAGATATTTCACAGCACGGGGCTGTCATCTCGGAACTCCCATGTGAAACTCCGCCCGACGGGCCGAATTTCCCGAGAAGAAACCGTATAATCTCCGGCCTCTCCCTCGGTGTCGTGGTTGTGGAGGCTGGGAGGAAATCGGGCGCATTGCTGACGGCTGAACATGCTCTGGAACAGAACCGAGAGGTCTTTGCCGTTCCGGGCAATATCACCTCGATGACCAGCTCCGGCACGAACGCCTTGATAAAGCAAGGTGCACGACTGGTGACATCGGCTGAGGATGTCCTCTCCGAATTGAAGTTCATATTGCCCGATGGGAAACCGTCTCCTCCACATAAGGCGATCGACCTGGACCCGGAACAGAGCCGCTTGTTCGACCTGATCGAGGATGACCCTGTGCACATAGATATTCTCGCACGCCGTTCGGGAGTAGGAGTCCCCCGTCTTCTCGGAATGTTGCTCGAGATGGAATTGAAGGGCGCAGTAACACAGGTCGCCGGGAAAAAGTTTGTCAAATCTACAGAGCAACTGTATAATAGGTAATTGGTTTGATTGAAAAAGAGATCACGGTGATCAACAGACTCGGCTTGCATGCAAGGCCTTCGGCGAAGCTCGTTCAGACGGCGTCCCGGTTCAAATCGGATGTGTCGATTATCAGGGACGATCTGACTGTGAATGGAAAGAGCATATTGGGTGTGATGATGCTTGCGGCTGAGATGGGAGCGGTCCTCACGTTTCGGATCGACGGACCGGATGAACAGGAGACGTTAGCTGCAATTGAGAAAGTTTTCACCGACAGGTTTGGAGAGAAGTGATTTGGTCGAATCCGCAGATTCCATCACCTTACGGGGCATAGCAGCTTCAACTGGGCTTGCCTGCGGGCTTTCATTCATACACTACGAGAAGCCCGGCAGAGTCAAGAAAGAGAAGATCGACAGCAGCAAGGTCAATCTCGAGATAAAGCGACTTGAGAAGGCGATATCCAAGAGCAGGACTGAGATCATTGCGCTCAGAAAAGAGGCACTCAGCTCTGTCGGACGAGATTTGTCGCAGGTGCTTGATGCCCAGTTGATGATTCTTGAAGACAGCCATTTCATGGACAAAGTCAAGCAGACGGTGATAGCCAGGCTGCAGAATGTTGAATATGTCTACCAGCAGGAAGTTAACAAGACGATTCGCGCTCTGGACAAGTCAAAAGACGTTTACATTCGCGAGATGATATCTGACATCAATGCCGTCACGGCCCGCTTACTGCACAATCTATCAGGAATAGAAGACATCAAGCAGAGAAGATACAGCGCACCTGTGATCGCATTTGCACCTTTCTTTACGCCCGCAGAAATCATGAACATGCGGAAGTCGAACGTCGTCGGCTTCGTAGCCGAGTCAGGCGGTCCGACCTCGCACATGGCACTATTCGCCGGAGCGCTCGCTATTCCGGCTGTTGTAGGGGTCGAAGGATGTCTCGTCAAAGTCAAAGCCCGTCAGAAGGTATGTCTCGACGGTGGCAAGGGGTCCGTAATCATCTCTCCCTCCATCAATGAGTGGAGATCGTTCAAGAAGAGAATCGATTCACTCAAACGCCAGGAGAAGAAGCGATTTGTTGCATTGGGAGATATCCCATCAGAGACCAGAGATGGTCGAAAGGTCCAGGTCACTGCAAACCTCGAAATTCCGACCGAATATGATGCTCAGTTGTCGGGCGAGAACGTAGGAGTAGGCTTATATCGTACGGAATTTCTCTATCTGAGTTCGACCAAGTTCCCTGATGAAGAGCAACAGTTTGAGACATACAAGAAGATCGCGCAGCAATTCAGCCCGCAACCGGTGACTTTGAGAACATTCGATCTTGGCGGGGATAAATTCACAGAGCACTTCGAAGATGATGGAGAGGCTAATCCAGCTCTGGGCTGGAGAGCGATAAGGTTTTCGCTCGATGTGCCTCGGATTTTCCGCACGCAACTCAGGGCGATGTTGCGAGCATCTGCATTCGGGAACATAAGGATTATGTTTCCGATGATATCCAGCGTCGAGCAGATTGTGCGCGCCAAGAGGATTCTTGCCAGCGCGAAGATCGAGCTTGCGAGGCATAAAGTCCCGTTTGATAACAAGGTTCCGGTCGGTATCATGATCGAGATTCCATCGGCGGTGATCATGGCACATCGACTTGCGCTGGAGGTAGATTTCTTCTCGATCGGCACCAACGATCTCACGCAGTATACTCTTGCCGTCGACCGAGGCAATTCGAAAGTCGCTAAGTGGTACCGTGAGCACCACCCCGCTGTCCTGAGGCTCATCGACGAAGCGGTCAGAGCCGGGCACGAGTGCAACATACCGGTCGCGCTCTGCGGCGAGATTGCCGGTGACCCGAAAGCCACGCGGATGCTTGTCGGATTTGGAATCGATGCGCTGTCTACCAACCCGGGGTCTATTCGGGCGGTCAAAGACATAATTTCGCAGATCGACTACAAGGATGCTCAGGCGTTCTCTCGCAGGATTCTGTCACTGCAAGGCGCGGGAGATGTCGAGAAGATGCTGAGTGATGATTACCGCAGTATCTGCAGAAAGAAGTAAACGCGAACGAAGAGGTCAGTTCAATGGATTCTGAATATTATATGACAAGGATGGCCGAGTTTGATCCCGACGGCATGTATGGAGACATTGCAAGCTTCCCGGACCATCTTGAGGAGGGGATGCGGATAGCATCTCAGGCAAGTCTTCCGGAGATACCGGTCAATTCGATCGATCACATAATCGTATGCGGAATGGGCGGCTCAGCGATCGGTGCTGATCTCGTGAGGAGCTACCTCGCTGACAGACTCGGAATCCCAATGTCAATCTGCAGGCACTACCGGCTTCCGGGATATGCCGGCAAAAGCACGCTTGTCATCGGTTCAAGCTACTCTGGAAATACAGAGGAGACACTTTCGTCCATCGCCGATGCCGAGCGCGTCGGTGCACAGACGATCTGTATCACAACCGGGGGAAAACTGGAGAAGATGGCGGCGAAGAATGACTGGGCATGTGTCAAGATTCCACCGGGCATGATGCCGCGTGCAGCGCTGGCCTATTCGTTTGTGCCGCTGTTGGTGTTGATGTCGCGACTCGGTTTCGCACCCGGCTGCGATAATGATCTTCAGGAAGCTACCGGAACCGCGCGATCGAGGGTGAAGGAGCTGTCGATTGATAATGACAAGAACGAGGCAATGAAACTGGCTGAAATGATTCGAGGCAGGATTCCGATTATCTATGCTGGCCAGGATCATATAGATGCTGTTGCAGTGCGATTTAAGGGTCAGATCTGCGAAAATTCCAAGCAACTTGCCTTTACAAACGTGTATCCGGAATTCAATCACAACGAACTGGTCGGATGGAGCATTTTTGAGCCTTTTGTCGACAAGCTGATCGTCATCACTTTGCGCGATATTGACGACCACAAGAGAGTCTCCGCAAGGATGAAAATCGTTGGAGAAATATTCTCGAGCAATGACATACCAGCGGTGGAAATTGCCAGCGATGGAGACAGCCTGCTTTCGAGAATGATGTCCCTGATACAGTTCGGGGATTTCACCAGTTTCTTTCTGGCAATGCTCAACCGCACCGACCCATCACCCGTACATGTTATAGACCATCTGAAATCGGAGCTTGACAAAATATGATCCTGATGAGATTCACCCTGATCCTGATTCTACTCCTTTCGATTTCCAGCGTCTGCTTGGCTCAGACCGACAATGGCGATGGCGCGATCTTCAAAGTCGAACGGCTGAACGCTCTCATTCTTCTGATTGTCTTCTCATTCTCTGTGCTGTACTACATCAGTCGCGCAAAGCGTGGGTCGGACCTTTTCATACGAAAGCTCCCGGGTCTGGAAGCCGTTGATGAGGCTGTCGGCAGGGCGACTGAAATGGGACGATCAGTGCTTTTCATTCCGGGCATTCAAGATTTGGATGACATTCAGACTATCGCTGGTCTATCGATTCTGAACAGGGTGGCTTCGGTGACTGCACAATATGAAACCCCGCTGCTCGTGCCGATTCTCTACCCCCTTGCATTCGCCGCCGGTCAGGAAGTGGTCAGGCAGGCATATATCAATGCCGGCAAAGCAGAACACTATCGTGACGACATGGTACGCTACATCGCGGGAGAACAATTTGCATATGCCGCTGCAGTCAACGGCATCATGACACGCGACAAACCGGCAGCCAATATCTTCATGGGCGCATTCTATGCCGAGTCGCTTCTGCTGGCGGAAACCGGCAACGCGACAGGCGCAATTCAGATCGCGGGAACAGCCAATCCGGAACAGCTCCCCTTCTTCATCGCAGCTTGTGACTATACAATTATGGGCGAGGAGCTGTATGCCGCGTCGGCATACCTGTCCCGTGAGCCTCTGTTGCTTGGAAGCCTCAAGGGTCAAGACCTGGTCAAGATTGCGATTGTCGGCGTAATGATTCTCGGTGCAATACTGGTGATCACCGGCCTCGATGCCGAATTCCTGGTAGACCTATTTGTGACAAACTAATGTACGTGTAATGCGCCGTAGTTGACGACGAATTCTCCATACTCCTTGCTGTCAGTTTTGATCCTGATGCTCCCGCCAAGCTGCAGTTTATCACCAAAAGCATCATCCTTGATAGTAGCCATTACCAGGAACCTCTGACCGGGTTCAATGGTCTTCACATCGATAGTCAGATTGTCTCCGGAGTCGACAGCCTCCAGTATGTTGATCGGTGAACTCTTGATATAATTCACGATCGTAATCGTCTGAGATTTCTGATTCGTGAATTTCCGCGAGTCATCGACAAGAAAATTCAATGAATCGGGAGTCACTTCGACATTGTCAATTATCACGCCATACAAGTCCAGCGTAGCCTCAGGGTTTTCGGAGTCGCTGGAACGAATAATCACTTTTTCCTGCAACTTCCCAATGGGGAGACCGGGGCCAACTGTCACGGAGATATTGACCTTGTACTGATCACCAGTCTTCACAGGTTCCCCTTCCTGTCGAGCTTTGACAAGCGGATTCGATGTCGAAATATCAACGATCTTTGTCTTACCGGGATCCTGCACCACCAGATTCGCGTTCTTGACAAGCACTTCATCTCTGCCCATCTTACCGAAACGAAGACTGGTGCCTTCGAAGTCAAAGCCGATCTCGACGAATGCAGCAATCCTGAGTGTCGTAGACGGGCTCGACGGATCGTTGGAGTCGACCTTGATGGTCTTGTTCTGCTGACCCTTCCTGTTTGCAGTCTTGAACGTGACGCTTATCTCACCTTCCCCACCCGGGGGAATGTCCGCCTTCGTAATCACGGCGGCTGTGCATCCTCACGATCCCTTGGCTTTGATCAATTTCAGTGGAGCATCACCCTTGTTCTGCACTTTAAAAACATGTGTAAGAGTGGCATTTCGCCCCGCTGTGCCGAAGTCATATTCGATTTCCGGAAAGAAAATCCTCGCATTGCCCTCAGGGTCCGAGTTGTCGCTACTTGACTCCGCTTCTGACGCTGGCTGATCATTCTGAGCCAGAGAGGCAGTCTCGTTGCTTGCCGCCTGATCCGATGACGAACCCTGGCAACCGGAAACAAGGATCAGCAGAGCAGATATACAGACAGTCAGAAACACCATAAGATATCGATTCGCCATATTAAGTATTCTCCCATCTAAGATCGGCTCGTAATCTTGCGAATTCTGTACCAGCGTATGATTTTGCAAATATACTCTGTGCAGCCATTAAAGACAACTACTAATCTGTCCTACAATGTCGAACGGTTCCCGGATCCAGCCCGAAGTACTTTCTTCCGAAAAACAACGCCACATTCACCAGACCGATCAACACCGGGACTTCCACCAGGGGCCCTATGACTGCGGCAAAGGCTACACCGGAGTCGATGCCGAACACGGCTACGGCAACCGCTATCGCCAACTCGAAATTGTTGGAAGCTGCCGTGAAACTGAGTGTTGCGGATTTGGCGTATCCGGCATTAGCTTTCCAACTCAGGTAGAAGCTCACCAGGAACATCACCACGAAGTATATTAACAGGGGGACGGCGATCCTCAACACATCTAACGGAATTTTGACTATGTACTCACCTTTAAGCGAGAACATGACGGCTATAGTGAACAAAAGCGCTATCAGAGTTATGGGACTGATTCTCGGAATGAACGCTGTGTGATACCATTCTTTGTTCTTCACTTTGATCAGGATGAACCGGGTGGCCATCCCCGCCAGAAACGGTATGCCGAGATAGATGAACACACTCTTCGCTATCTCCGATATAGTGACGTCGACGGCAACTCCGCTCAGGCCGAAAAGCGGAGGAAGCTTAGTAACGAATATCCATGCGAAAACAGAATAGAAAAACACCTGGAATACCGAGTTAAAGGCGACAAGACCGGCGGCATATTCGGCGTCACCACCAGCGAGATCATTCCAGACAATCACCATCGCTATGCAGCGGGCCAGTCCGATCATGATGAGACCGACCATGTAGTCCGGGTACGAGTGCAGGAATACTATCGCCAGAACGAACATAAGTATTGGCCCGATGAGCCAATTCTGGATCAGGCTGAGACTTAGAATCTTATAATCTTTGAAAACCCTCCCCATCTCTTCATATCGAACCTTCGCCAAAGGGGGATACATCATCAGGATCAGCCCCGCCGCAATCGGAATATTTGTAGTGCCAACGCTGAATTTATTCCAGAAGCCAGCAACACCCGGATAGATGTATCCAGCGATTACCCCTGCTGCCATGGCGAGGAATATCCAGATTGTGAGATATCGATCCAGAAAGGAAAGTCTCTTCTGCGATGCTGATTCAGACTGCATGATCAACCCTTTTGCATTCAGTAAGCGAATCCCGTTTTTCAGAAAATGTTGATACCAAAAATACAAGTCAGGCAATAGTAGATTCCCACAAGTATGAAAACCACTCCAGTGATCCGACGCGCCCAGACTTCAATCTGAGTAAGCTTCTCAAACAAACCACCCACATATCGTGTTCCCATTGCGATCAGAATGGCAAAGACAATCACCGGCAGGCCAGTACCGATGCCGTATACTGAGGGGAATAAAATCGCCGACGAATGCTTGATCGAAAGCGGAATGAGGCTGCCGAAGAAAAGTGCCGCTGAAACCGGGCAGAATGACAGCGCAAAGACAAATCCGAGCAGAAAAGCTCCCCACACGCCTGACCTGTCCACGCGGCGTTGCATCTTCTCGCCGATGCGCGATCCGGAACCACCGAATTTCAAGAGTTCGAGCAAAAACATGCCCGCAACAATCAGAATCGGGCCGAGCAGCTTGTTCATGTATTGTTGAAGAAACCGTGCCACCTCAGGAATCGACAACACACTGGCTACCAGCAGGACTCCCAGCAGCACGTATGCGATCATTCTCCCGAGATTATATAGAAAGCCGGACACAAAGACCATACGAGGGCTGCCGACCCGCTTCCCTATGTAGGAAATCGCTGCGATGTTTGTCGCCAATGGGCAGGGACTGATCGAAGTGAGAATTCCGAGCCAGAAGGCCGTGCCCAATGGAACCAGCCAGTCCATCAGCTACTCTCCAGAAATGCCTTGATCTCGCTGTGAGCATAGTCGAGAAACTTATCTTCCTGCGACACGAGTTCCCATATCTTGTCGAGATTTTTCCATTTCATTTTGCGCCCCTCGCGGGCATCAACCAGCACGAGCGACTGTGAGATCAACCCATAGTCCTTCTCGAAATGCTCGTATCCGGAATCTTCGACATTCAGCGACTTCCAGATGAGGCGCCCATCTTTCATCTCGTCCGCAAATCTCTCTGTGACCACCCTATTCGACAGCTCCTCGATCTTGTTACAGGTCGCACATCTCCGAGTGTAATGGAAGTAGTAAGCAATAACGGCATTCTCGCTTGTCTCTTCTACTGCTGCATCGGCGATCTGATCGACTTCGGCCGTATCGGGAGTATCGGTTTCTCTTGCGATGACGTACAAAAGACTCACTCCGACAAAAAGCAGTAACAAGATTGTGATAAGCACTTTCCCATGCATTTGATCTCTCCAGTATGTTTGCTAACTTAACATATCTTTCAGTTCATCTTCCGACGGGACTCTGCCGGACACCTTGACCTTTCCGTCAACTACAAGCGCAGGAGTTATCATCACACCGAAAGATGTAATCTTCATGATATCCGTGATCTTGTTCAGTTCATAATCAATACCAAGCGACTGAGCTGCTTTATCAACCATTTCTGCCAGCTTGTTGCATTTCGGGCATCCTGTGCCGAGAATTTCTATTTTCTTCATGTCTGTTTCCTCTTAAAACAGGGCTCCATAAGTCATGCCGGACGCAGTCGCCATCACGATTACGAGAGCCACAAATGTCAGTGTTTTCTTTGTCCCCAACACACTTCGAATCACGAGCATATTCGGCAGTGACAAAGCCGGACCTGCCAGAAGAAGAGCCAGAGCAGGTCCTTTACCCATGCCGTTGCCGATTAGGCCTTCCAGAATGGGGATTTCCGTCAGAGTCGCAAAGTACATGAACGCTCCGGCAACCGATGCGAAGAGATTCGCCCCGAGTGAATTTCCTCCAACTGAACTGCTAATCCAATGTGATGGAATCAGCCCCTCCCCTCCGGGTCTGCCGAGGAGCACCCCTGCAATGACAACGCCTATGAGCAACAAAGGCAGAATCTGCTTCGCGAAAATCCATGATTGCTCCAGCCACTCGCTCATCTCGCCTTCACTCGATGCAGCCACAATTGACAGGCCTATGATCGCTATGGCAAATGGCAATGCCGGTTCGGATGGCACCAGCAGTGCAACCAGAGTTGTCAACGCCGCAACCCCTGCAAGCTTGATCCATCCTGCGCCAAACCAAATGACTAATGTAATGCCGAAAATCACCGCAGCGACGACAGTTATCGTCCACTTAAGTGAATAAATCGTAGTCCACAGGCCGGTTGCTGTGTCAGGTTTGCCCCAATTCGCGAAGACAAGTACCGCGACCATGGCAGCGAAATAGACTCCGGTCTGCCAGAGTGGACGGATCGATTCTTCTGACGGGACGACTGCGGATGCGGCAACTCTCTCCACCTCCTCATTGCGGAACAGAAAGTGCATCAGAAGTCCTATCACAATACTGAAAACAATCGCGCCAACTCCTCTCGCGATTCCAAGTTCCAGTCCGAGCACCCTCGCAGTCAGGATGATCGCCAGTACATTTATTGCAGGTCCCGAATAGAGAAATGCCGAAGCAGGCCCGAGTCCGGCTCCCATGCGATATATTCCGGCGAACAGCGGCAATACAGTGCAGGAACATACGGCAAGGATCGACCCCGACACCGATGCGACACCATAAGCCATCACTTTGCTCGCACCGGCTCCGAGATATTTCATGACCGATGTCTGGCTCACAAATACCCCTATTGCACCGGCAATCAGAAATGCGGGAAGAAGGCACAGGATTACATGCTCGCGTGCGTACCATTTGACAAGCTGGAGAGCCTCGATGATGGCATTGTCGAATCGCATCTGCCCGACAGGAAGATAGAATACCACCACGAACAGGCCCGCCATGAGTGCAAGGGGTTTCCAGTCTCTACTGAACTGCATCAGTTAGCCTTTGCATGAGAAGTGTGACCAGTGATGAGAATCCTATTCTTCAATCAGAGCCAGTTGTTCTTCGGCAGTCGATTTCAAGACAGTCTCGACACAGCTGAAAAAGTTTAGAATACATTTGACCCGTAACCGATAATAAACCTGCGAACCACGCTTATCAACATCGACAATGCCCACATTCCTGAGCACCGCAAGATGCTTCGAGACTGTCGACATATCAGCTCCGATCATGTCGGTCAGTTCGGCAACGCACCGCTCTCTCTCAGAGAGCGCATCGACTATAAAGAGACGGGTTGGGTGAGCCATCGCTTTTATGATCCTCGCTCTGGCTTCAAACCTCGCTTTGTCCTTCTTATCCAATCTGCCTCCTGTTACAATTATAGGCTATTTGGCAATATAGCCACATCGCCAATTCTGTCAATACAATTTTATGCCAAAGCTTCGATTCAACGTAATATAGTGCCTTACAACATCTTAGTGGCTATTAGAGCGGCTAATTCGTGATGCCGACCCCTTCGGTCAGCAATCAGGAACATCATCCCCGTTCGGATCGCAAGGCGCAGGACCGCCGGAGAATATGTACGAAATCAGGTGGACTACATCATCGATGTCAATTGCTCCCGAGCAGTCAGCGTCGCCCGCTTCGAGCGGATCAGGAGCCGGTCCTCCGAGAAATATATAGAAGATGAGATAGACTACGTCATCTATGTCTATGTCCGTGCTGCGGTCCGCATCACCGCAAAGATACTCATCACAGCCGACACCCAATGCCCCGATCAAAACGCCGCAGTCGTTGTTATTAGGAGCGCAAGGCGAAGTTGCAAGCAGTCGGTAGTCGTTTAGAGTAGTATCACAGAATTCTGGATCGAGAGAAATGTTGCCGTTGATTCCAAGCTGATCTGCTATACTGCCTGTCCAGTCGCCACCCTCGTTGCCGAAGATGTTGCAGCACTGGAGAAGCGGATCAGGACCATCCGACCATATCGCAGGAAGATTTCTGGAAAAAGAGATTGTACTGTTGCGAATCGTTGGTGGAGACGTAGTACATGTGATGATTCCCTTTTCGTCTCCGGAATTAGCGACAAGGGTGCTATTGGTAATCAGCGGTGGTGACGCTAGTGGAAAGAACATCACGCCCAAGCGGCCATGGTTGTTATAGAAGATACACGAATCTACTGTTGGTCCCCCTGCATCTGTAGTAATAATGCAGTGTACATCGTTATCCGTGAATTCACACCCAATGAGTCGGGCGTCAGCACTGTTCTCAAGAAAAAGCACCGCGCTATTAGGCTCTTCACAACTGTTATCGACGAATTGACAATGACTAAATGAGGCAGTGTCAGTAGTCATTAGATGAATCGCTGCGCCCGGTCCGCCCGCAGCAAAGTTGCTGTTGAACAAACACTGATCGAATGCCGCAGAACTACCTATCAACTGTATCGCACCGCCGCCGAAGTCAGTGTAGTTTCCTTCAAATGAGCATGATTCAGCATACAGCTCGACAGGAAATGCAGCTATTGCTCCAGCATCATTGCCTGAGTTGTTTGTGAATGTGCAGCCGAATAGCTCAACACGAGGAGTCCTGTTGTCTATGTCTTCTAACACCGAGATTGCTCCCCCATACCCTCCGAATATGTCAGTAAAACCACAGTCAATAAGAGTTGTAGGGCCTCCACCTCTGATGATCATCTCATCATTAAGAAATTCACACCTTGTAAACGTAGGTGATGCATAAATCCATACAAAGGCGCCCATGCCGTCCAGTGCCGCATTGTTCGTGAATATCACACTATCTATCACGGGCGATCCGTAAGCCACATATAGTCCTCCTCCGTGTCCCCAGTTGTAATTGTCAGTAATCAGACAGTTACGGATAGTAGGAGAAGATCCCGAACACTTTATACCCCCTCCTTCCTGGATCACGCCTTCATCCAACAAATATCCGTTCTTTATCGTGAAGCCGTTTACTTCTGCCAGGTTGGATTCACCTTGATGAAAGTAGAATCCTCTGTGGTCGTCCTCTTCCGTGCCCTGGCAGTCGATGATGGTATTGTCAGGTCCGCTCTCAGAGACGAGCTTAACAAGTCTGCCACCAAGATCGATGTCGCGATTGCCATTTCCGGTATACGTACCAGAGGCAACAAGAACCGTATCACCATCACTTGAGGCGTCAATTGCCTCTTGAATTGTCGAGTACTCCGACGGAACGAGACGTGTAGCGACTCCTTCGGTGTGAAACGAATCTACTTCAGACCATTCAGAATATTCAAAGCCATCAAACGCTCTTGCCCGCCACGAGTACATCCTTCCAACCTTGAGTCCTTCAAATACATCAGAAACCGTGGAATCTATTTGTTCAGGAACGTCTAACTGGTATTCATTGGGTAGCATTTCACCGGCAGGTGGAATCGCATTGAAATCGTATGTCAGCGAATCCCCTTGCGCGTCTAAGGAATTGAGGACAACGAGTTGAACCAGGTTGCCGGGTATAGACTCTCCGCCTGTTGGGCGATGAACAATGGGGATAGTCGGGACGCTGTTCATCGTAAATGACATTCGATCCCAGTCACCCCAATCCAATCCACTGTTCAGCCTGAGACGGGCGTAATATCTGCCTCCATCCTGGAGAGGCATACCAGCGTAGACCGCTGTAGAGTCACTCACCCAGACAGGGCCGGAATCCCACATCTCGGCAACCGTCCAGTCATCATTCGTGCCGACTTCAATCTCGTACCCCGCTTGCTGCTGAAAGGTATCTGGAAGAGTCCATGCGAATGTCGGCGTATGCTGAAGGACGTGCAATGGATCTTCAGATTCAAGTCTGAAATCGTACGGATTGGCCAGTCCGTGGTGGTTGTAATACGCCCCCATGTCGTTGCGGGTACCGTCAGGGTCATTATATTCGGGTGCTGGGTCACCAGTGTCGATACAGGGAGAATCTTCATCAAGGCTGAAATCACCTGCTGCAGCATCAACGAACAGAGGATCCTCTGATATATTGTGAGTTCCTATTCCGGTCACATCATAGTAGTCAGGGTTATTACCCCAGACGTCATTGTAGTCGAAATTCCCGAAGTTCCCTTCGATGGCTTGCTCCAAGCAGCCCACGATTATGTTATTCTTGACTGTCGCGGCAGAAAAGAGGTCTCCGTTCACTGCCCTGGTATTGTCATAAAAGGTGTTGTTTATAAGAACAGTCCGAGGGCCAACATGAATTCCGAAGTCAACAGATGCTCCTCCCGAATTCGATGTAAACAGATTTCGCACGATGTCGGCATCTGCGTCACATGATATCACATTGACCGATGGGGAATTCTCATGAAAGTGGCAATTATCAATCGTAGCAGGAGAATCCTCGTTGATCTTGATAGCACCTTGAGCCTCGCTGCCCGATATCGTGAATCCACTGACCCTGCCGCACTTGCGTGTTCTGCCGGAAAACCTGATAACGGCCGAGTCGAGAACGGCAGGCAGGATAACAGTCGAATCGGGACCGAAGCTGCTTTGAATGAGGATCGATTTACCATGAAGGTCCAGGTTTTCCAGGTACATACCCGGAGCGACGAGTATCGTATCATCGTCCTCCGAGTAATCGATCGCAGCTTGAATCGATGCAAATTCGGTAGGTACATCCAGCAGTGTCTTAAATCTGACGAGAAATCGAAATTGTTTCCAAGCTCCCCAATCTGTTCCATTGTGGACTCTGATTCGAAGATAATAGTGTACGTGGTCTGAGAATGGCGCGCCTTGGTAGGTGGTGGACTGCTCTGACGAGGCTATTGAGCCAGTGCTCCACATCTCAGAGAATTCCCAGTCGAGGTCGTCACCGACTTCAATCTCATATCGAGTTTGCACGTCCGTTGCCGTGTCGGCATAGTCCCAAGTGATGATAGGGCTGTTGGTCCTAACTTCGTGATCAAGGAAGTCAGGCCCATATTGTAGATCATAAGCGAAGGGAAAAGCGTGACTGCCGTACGGATTAGCTCCCATGTCATTTCTTGTTCCATCAGGATCATGATATTGTGAGTCAGGGTCGCCGGCGTCAATGCATGGCGATGCAGGACTGAGGCTGAAGTCACCTATAATCGCTTCCACAAACAATGGGTCCTGAGTGAATCCGTGAGGACCGGGCCCTTCCCCATGAGGAGCGTTGCCCCAAAAGTTGTTGTAGTCGACTGCTGCGCTCGACCAGGCTTGGTCAAAACTTCCTTCTGAATTGTAGGCAATGATGTTGTTCCTTACTTCGACGGAGTCACTGTACCAGATGTTGATTCCATAGGTATTGTTCACAATGGTATTATTGATAATAGATCCTTGCACTTCCTCAAACTTAATTGAAGAGAAGTAGTGGGATGGGGCGCTTCTATTCTCCCACAGAACATTGTCTTTGACTGTGATGCCAGATACAGATTCGGCACAAATGCCGACACCGATTCCGTCCGAATTTTCATAGATCTTGTTCGATGCTATCAACAGATCAGTGGTTTGCGTCCCACTGGCATATATACCGGCACCATGGTCGCCTGCAACACAATGGTGAATTAGATTCTCATATATTCGTGCGTTAGAGTTTATGCAGCAAATCGCCGCTCCAATTGAATCATGAAGACAGTAGCTGATATCGCAATTGCGGATTGTAGGACTTGATCCGTCACAATAGATGCCGTGGGCATCTATCGTTCCCCTGATTGTGAAACCATCTATGATTGCTATGGAATCCTCTCCGTTCACGAATCTCACGATGTCCTCATTTGGCTCCTTGGGTTCGATTATCGTTGAATCGCGACCGGCAGTGGATAGCAGCAGGATGTTCTGTCCGTTGAAGTTGATGTTCTTTGTGTATGATCCTGGAGACACAAGTATCGTATCACCCTCGACTACTACATCGATTGCAGACTGAATAGTAGGTTGGTCATCAGGAACATGAATAGTTGCTGCTAAAGATATGTGCGCCAGACCCAGCGTGAGGAGGGTCAATATCAATAAACTGCGCATGCCTAATTCCCCTATCGGGCAATGTCCATGAGGAGCTTCCCTCCTCTGTACCCCAACACATTGCTCAAAATGTGACTTGTTATGCTACAATTAAGAATATAGCTAATATCATAATCTGGTCAATAGCGAATAATCCGTGCCATCGCGAAAGGCTGCTGTCTTAGACAAACTGCCCCCACTTTGCAGTTGTCGAAAGCAAACTAATATGCTATCTTGGTTGACCTTACAACGAAACGGGAGACTATGAATTCGTTTTTTGGAAAGCAGCTTCCGATAGCGGTGACGTTCTTCGCCGGCATCGTGATGATCGTCACGTTCTTCTCAGGCAACAGCGCCATATCAGACTTCTCTCAAAGCCAGCTTGTCTGGGTGACAATTGTCGGCGGATTTGCACTGTTGCTCGGAGTGGTCTCGATCACAAAAGTCTCGCTCGACCATGTCAGGCAGCGCAAGAAAGACTGGCCATACAAAGTTGTTCTGCTCGTTTTTCTGGCGATCTCATCGGTCGGGGCGATATTCGAAGGCACGGAGCAGGGAACGGTTTACGACTGGCTATTCCAGAACATGAATTCCCCGATGATGTCGACGATGTTTTCTCTGCTCGCATTCTATATAGCATCAGCGGCCTATCGCGCATTCAGAGCGCGCACGTTGGAAGCGACAATCCTTCTGATCACGGCAACTGTCGTCATGCTCGGTCGTGTCCCTATGGGACGGCTCATATACGAATATCTTCCGCAAATAACCGACTGGATCATGAATTATCCGAACCTGTCGGTGCAGCGAGGTATCATCATCGGCGCAGCGCTCGGGGCAGCCAGCATGTCGCTTAGAATAATCCTTGGTATTGAACGCACATATCTGGGGCGATCATGAACTTGACATCGAGAATCGGTGATTTGCTCTCAAACATTGACCGAAGAATCGTGTTCGGTCTCGTGCTGTTGTCCGTTGTTTTCCCATTGCTGGCAAAATTCCCTCTCCCCGTCGTGGTCTCGCCGGAATCCCAGGCGCTTTTTGACCGAGTTGAGCGCATTCCTGACGGTTCAAAGATCATGTTGACATTCGACTATTATCCATCGACCCTCGCAGAGACCGAGCCGATGTCCATTGCGGCGCTGAAACACTGTTGGCGGAAGAATCTGAAGATCGTCACATTGTCGACTGTTGGACTCGGCGGACCGAATATCGCTGATCGAGTGATGGCGACTCTGGCTGAGCAATTCGGCAAGAAGTACGGTGTCGATTATGTCAATCTCGGGTACAAAGCCAATTACCAGGCTGTTTTGCTCGGGCTGGGCAAATCTTTCAGATCGATATATCCGACCGACTTCTACGGCACACCTCTCGATTCCCTGCCTCTCATGCAGGAAATCGACAGTTATGGTGATCTGCAATTCATTTACATCGTATCTGACAACGGCATAGTCGACTACTGGGTCGGATTAGTCAATGCGCAGTACAACATCGAAATGGGGGCAGGTGTTACCGCCGTTATGGCGCCGAAATTCTATGCCTACGTTCGCGCTGACCAGCTTGTCGGACTGCTCGGAGGTATGAAAGGCGCATCCGAATACGAGCATCTGGTCGGAGCTGAGGCACTGGCGACATCCGGCATGGGTGCGCAATCGCTGGTGCACCTGACTATCATTGGATTCATCATCATCGGCAACGTAGCATTCTTCCTGGGGCGGAGAAAGAGATGACTTACAGTCTCACTCACTTCATCGAATTGAGCATCGCAGGGTTTCTGACGCTCTGTATCTTCTCTTTCTTATATAAAGATAATCCATTCTATCGACTCGCCGAGCATATTTATGCGGGGCTTTCGGCAGGCTACTATGTCGGACTTATCTGGCATGCGGTGATTATCCAGCAGCTATGGATACCGATTAGTCAGAATCATGAATTCAGCCTGTTAGTTCCGGGGATGCTCGGTCTGTTAATGTTCACACGCTTCTTCGAGAAACTGTCATTCGTTTCGCGTGTTTCAATTGCGTTTGTAATGGGCAACACGGCGGGAATATCGATCATGCAGCAATTGCACGGCTATGTTCTTCCTCAAGTGGGAAACACGATCTCCGGCATCTCCGACGGAGGCGACTTATATGCGATGATCGGAGCCTGGGTGATCCTCGTAGGCGTGATAACAACGTTGATATACTTCTACTTCTCCAAAGAACACAAAGGTGCTTTCGGGGTGACTGCAAGAATAGGGATCGTATTCATTATGATCTCCTTTGGTGCGCATTTCGGTTACACGGTGATGGGACGAGTGTCACTTCTGATCGGTCGAGTTCAGTTTCTGATGTTTGATTGGGTCGATGGCTTGAGAAGTCTCATAAACTAGTTGCGGAGCGCGGACTGAATGCGTATTATTTGCGTTCAGTTTTGACCGAGGAGAACTCGTTTGAAGATCATAATTCCAGTCGCAGGCATCGGATCCAGGCTCCGGCCGCACACACACAGCGCACCAAAGTCTTTGCTCTATGTTGCTGGGAAACCGATACTTGGACATATCCTGGACCAGGTGGTAAAGCTGAACCCCTCTGAAGTAACCCTGATAATCGGCTTTCTCGGGTCAATGATCGTCAACTATGTCAATCGAATGTATGACATCAAAGCTCGATTTGTCGAACAGGCTGATCTGCTGGGTCTCGGATATGCGATCTATCTCGGAATCAGGGAAGGGGAAACGGAAGACATTTTGATAATCCTCGGAGATACCGTGGTTGAGACGGACTGGGCGAAGCTAATAGCTAAGAAGCAGAACATTCTCGCGGTGAAGGAAGTGGATGATCCACGGCGCTTCGGCGTTGTGGAGACAAGTGGCACAAGAATAACCAGCATAGTCGAGAAACCGGAGAAACCAAAATCGAATCTGGCGTCGGTTGGCGTGTACTATATCAAGGACACTCCTCTGTTTTATGACGCTCTGCAAACAGTCTATAAGACCGGCATCAGAACGCGGGGAGAATTTCAGGTGACCGATGCGTTTGATCTTCTAATCGACAAAGGAGTCGAACTGCATGCGTATCCTATCGAAGGCTGGTATGATTGCGGAAAGCGAGAGACCTTGCTGGAGACTAACAGGCATATCCTGGCCGGACTGCCTAACGGAGTCAACCATCAGGAATTTCAAGGGTCTGTCATAAATCCGCCGGTCTACGTGGCACCAGATGCTGTCATAGAAAAATCGATCATCGGACCGAATACGTCTGTTGCCGAGGGTTCCGTAATTATAAATTCAATTGTGAGCGATTCCATTATCTCGGCAGGGGCACGTGTCGAGAATGCTCGACTCACTTCGTCATTGGTTGGTAACAATGCAGTGGTCCGAGGCGTCTTCAAGGTGCTGAACGTTGGGGACTCGTCAGAGATCAGCTATTAGATCTGCATTTGCAGGATAGAACACGGTTCTTTTCTATAACAGGAGGTTTCATGGCCAACAGGAAGTTCTTGTTCACTTCCGAGTCGGTGACCGAGGGCCACCCCGACAAAATATGCGATCAGATTTCTGACGCCGTGCTGGATGAGGTCTTACGTGACGATCAAAAAGGCAGAGTGGCGTGCGAAACTTTCGTAACAGTCGGGCTCGTTATTGTAGGTGGTGAGATCACAACAAAGACCTATGTTGACATCAATGGTCTTGTTCGCTCCCTCATCAAGGACATCGGATACACCAACCCTGACTTCGGATTTCATTACCAGACATGCTCCATTCTGAACGCCATCGGAAGCCAGTCGCCCGATATTGCACAGGGAGTGGAAACCGGCGGAGCCGGCGATCAGGGTCTCATGACCGGATACGCCTGTAGAGAGACAGACGAGCTGATGCCGATGCCGATCATGCTGTCGCACAAGCTTGCGAGGCGTCTTGCTCAGGTCAGAAAGGAAAACGTCCTTCCCTATCTTGGTCCTGATGGCAAATCGCAGGTGACCGTGGAGTATACCGACGGCAAACCGCGCAGGATCGAAGCGATAGTCCTTTCGAGCCAACACACTGCGGACATCCTTGACAGCACAGGCAAGGCAATTACCAAAGATGCAATTGCGGAGATCACAGAGGCCGTCGTCAAGCCGATTATTCCTGAAGGACTTCTGGATGATCAGACGAAGTACTATGTCAATCCGACCGGCAAGTTCGTGATTGGCGGTCCGCAGTCGGATACCGGCATGACAGGCAGAAAGATAATCGTTGATACTTACGGCGGCATGGCGGCACACGGTGGTGGAGCGTTCTCCGGCAAAGACCCGACCAAAGTCGACAGATCTGCAGCCTATATGGCGCGATACATCGCAAAGAACATCGTTGCTTCCGGAATTGCCGACAAATGCACAATCCAGTTGGCATACGCGATCGGCGTGGCGCAACCGATTTCTATTGCCATAGAAACTGATGCAGAATCAAGATCGACAGACGAAAAGCTCGCTCAGGTAGTACAGAAAATATTCGATCTTTCACCGCGAAGCATAATCAAGACCCTTGATCTCCTCAAACCGAAGTATCACAAGACATCCGTCTACGGACATTTTGGCAGATCCGAGGAGGAATTCACATGGGAGAAAACGGACATGGCAGAGAAGATTGCAAAGGAACTGTGATATGAAGAGATTGGATTACGAAGTAAAGAATATCAAGCTTGCAGATATGGGGCGCAAACGTATCGAATGGGCAGCCAACTATATGCCGGTGCTGGCACTGATACGTGAGCGATTCAAGAAGCAGAAGCCGCTCAAAGGGCTCCGGCTCGGCGCCTGCCTGCATGTCACTACTGAGACCGCAAACCTGATGGAGACATTGAAAGCAGGTGGTGCGGATATATCCCTCTGCGCATCAAATCCGCTCTCCACCCAGGATGACGTCGCAGCCTCTCTCGTGAAGCACCACGGCATCTCTACCTACTCCGTCCGCGGCGAGAACAAAAAGACCTATTACGATCATGTATTCGCTGTAATCGACAAGAAGCCGCACCTGACTATGGACGACGGTTGCGATGTGGTTTCTACTCTGCATTCAAAGCGCCAGAACCTGCTCAGCGGGGTGCTCGGAGGTACTGAAGAGACAACAACCGGCGTGATCCGCTTGAGAGCAATGGAAAAAGACGGCGTGCTTGGTTATCCAATTGTCGCGGTTAATGACTCCAACACGAAACACCTGTTCGACAATCGCTATGGCACCGGACAATCGACTATGGATGGAATCATTCGCGCCACGAATTTCCTTCTTGCCGGATCGACCGTCGTGCTTGCAGGCTACGGTATGTGCGGACGTGGCGCGGCGATGCGTGCACGTGGGCTTGGCGCAAATGTTATCATTACCGAGATCGACCCACTGGTCGCACTCGAAGCTGTGATGGATGGCTTCAGAGTCATGCCAATGGCCGATGCTGCTCCGATCGGCGATGTGTTTGTGACGCTGACCGGCAACACGAGCGTCATTCGTCCGGAGCATTTCAGGAAGATGAAAGATGGTGCGCTTGTTGCCAACTCCGGGCATTTCAATGTCGAACTCGATATCAAAGGTCTCAAGAAGATATCAAAGAAGGTAAGGCGGGTGCGTGAGTTCGTAGAAGAATACACACTCAAGTCGGGTAAGAGAGTTCATATTCTCGGTGAAGGTCGCTTAATAAATCTCGCCGCTGCCGAAGGGCACCCTGCAATGGTCATGGATATGTCCTTTGCGAATCAGGCTCTTGCAGCCGAGTACATCGCGAAGAATCACAAGAAACTCGACAACATAGTGTACAAGATTCCTGCGAAGATCGATGACAATATCGCAGCGTTGAAGCTCAAGTCGATGCATGTCGGACTTGACAGGCTGACTCCTCTGCAGAAGAAGTACCTTGCTTCATGGCAGGAAGGGACGTAGATCGGCAGGACAATAGCCAATTTGAAACCCCGGATCATCGATCCGGGGTGAACCAAGACCAAGGCCGCGGCGCATCAATTTGCTGCACTAAGTCCATAAGGCTTCATCGCGACGCGGAGGACATCGCCGAGCATTTCTGCTGCTCCATCCAGCTTCGCTAAACGCACCGCAATTCTATCTTGGTAAGTCATCCCGGGAACAATGACGCTCTGTCTTTGAGCGTTGTCTTTATTAAATGTAGAGTTATCACTACGCGATGTTACTAGATTGAGGAAACGCTCTTGGTATTGAAACGCAAACCACCTGAGATTCATTCTGCTGACCCACCGCGACTTCAGAGTTAGAACATAGGCATCGTCGTTCGCGGCAAAGCGGGCAGCAGACAAGTACATCATAGTTCCAGCATAACCCTTTCTCGACACGAGTACACACGGGCCTTCAAACACTTTAAGCTTCTTCCCGGAGGGCTGCGCACTTCTGCTGATTCGGCCGAGCAGATTGAGGTTCTTAGTAGCCCCTGAGTAGATAGGCACGCTTTCCTCTTCACTAGCTGGCTGGTTGTTATAGACGAATTCTGCTGTGAGTCCGCTGTTCCCGGCGTGAAAAGTGAAGATGTCTTTGATCAGATGCGGTGTTCCATCAACATTCAGTTTGGATCGGTAGCGCACATCATTGATACTGTACTGTAGTTCCTCGACTGCGCGCGTTAGTCGATCCAACAACAGCAGCCTGTTTTTCAGCTTGCGCTGGGCCTCTATGTCATCCGGTACTTCAAAGGGCACTCGGTCAAACCACTTAGTGCTGAAGACCATATTGTCGCTTCTTGAAGTAGCATACTGAACCAGTCTCGTTCTGTATTGCAGCGCGAACCACTCAAGATCGACTTTCTTAATCCACTTATCCTTCAGCTTGAGGACGCAGGCATGGTGGTTTAATGTGAAAGCACCGCCGCCCGCGCCCTTGAAGGTGATCAGGCCAGCACTGCCATCTTTTGTCAGCACGAGACAGGGACCTTCAAACAAGACTATTGTCTCGCCATGCTTGTTCTTACAATTACTCCTCACATAACCGATGGGAATGTCGTTATCCTGCGAGCCAGAGTATATAGGAACGCTATCCTTTGTTGAAACGGGTTTATACTCGTATATGACCGCCTCTGTCAGTCCGTGATTCCCGGGGGAGTAATCAAACAAATCGGCTATACTAGCTTTCATTGCTTGTTTCTTCCGCGCCTCGCAGGGCTTCTTCGAGTAGCTCTCGCAGGCGGTTGATGGTCTCCGACACAATTGCCAACTTCGTGTCTATATCACCTTCAGAGATCGAATCCAGAGATATTGTCAAGAGTTGTGGATGATTGTTTTGATAGTATCCTCAAGTTCTCCAGTTATGCAGCTTCCTTTATTTCTCCATCAACGAACTTAACACC
>JAHJOQ010000038.1 GCA_018820315.1 Candidatus Zixiibacteriota bacterium
ATAATCGAACGATGTACTTTTTCATCGACCACCTCCTTGTTTGCACAAATATAGCGCAAACAATTTCGGAAGTCAATGACATGCCCAATAATATCATGTTGACGGGACACTAGAGTGCTGTTCGCGATTGGCGGCAGGTATCAGCAGATCAAATGGAGCGTTCAGCAGCTCCTTAGCCTCGCGCAAAAACATCTTCTCAGCAGCCGGATTGAGATCTGAGATCAGACCCTTATCATTGATCACTATAACTGCGTCTTTCACGGAACTGATCAGCCCGGAGAGCATTTTCTCCCGGTCCACCAGAGTTGTCTCTATCAATTTACGATACGTGATGTCGCGCAGTGTCACCAGGTATGCCTGCTCTCCCCTCCACTGGATCGCGACTGCTCTCATTTCGGCAGTGGCCACACTCCCGCTGGCTTGCGGAATGCTGAGTTCTGCTGGGGAACCAGATATAATCGAAAAACCGAACGGCTCTCCAATCAAATTTCCTGACTTGCGATTGAGCAAGACGCCGGCTGCGGGATTGGCGAATTTCACCACTCCTGCTTGATCCACCACCAGCATGGCGTCAGCGCTTTTAGCTACGATCTGATACAAGTGCTGCTTGTCTATAGCCGGGTCACTTATTGCTGTCCTTGTTGATTTCTTAGTGCCAGACATCTCGATAATCACTCCCGGAAAGATTGGTGAACGTTCGCCGTCAACCGGTGCAAAGTCGCAATGCATCGTAGCGAATCTTGTCTTTAGTTCTATTTATCGGCTTGGCGTGTCGATAATGCAGGGTGGAAAATTGGGGGGGATGGGGGTGTACTGAATCACCTGTGAGATTTCGAGCAGGAGATCGATATGGTGATCTCTCAGCCGCCCGGCGCCACAAGGTGAGCGTAAATTGCCACGCTTTGCTCGCAGTGACAATGTCCGGGGTTTATCAACAAGTCCCTCCATGCGTGCGAATTACGATGATAACGAAGTGTCTCACGAGGTCTGATTTATCTGCATGACGCGTTTAACTGACTGGTAGCTCGACTCGGAATGTGGTCCCCTTGCCGGGTTCGCTTGTAGCGGAGATACTGCCCCCATGAACATCAACAATTTTTGCGCATGTTATCATCCCAAACCCATGGCCATCCGGTTTTGTGGTCTGTTGCTCCGGAACATCTATTACAGGCGCTTGATTGACACAATATTCTATGGCGCCCATTTCGGGGGCTGATCCGCAATAATCGTAGCCAAGATAAAGTCCCGTATTAATGGCCGGTGAGCCGCCCTGGAGGCTAAAATCACCACCTGCTGGATTGACAAATAGTGGATCTGCGGAAATGCCCCCTGCGGAATCGACTACTCCGCTCGAATCGAATCCGTCATTGTCATCGTCGCCTGTTGGGGAGACAAAGTAATTGACACAAAGTGCTGGCGCTGCACACAGTGTGAAGCTGAGTGCAGTCAGGAACAGCGGAAGCAACCAGCTGCGGAAAATGCTGGCAGGTCGAATCGCATGTCTGAGTCTAACCGGATGTTTCGCAGTACATTCCATACTTAAGTCTTGTATCGGCACTCGTGCCAATATCCTTATTAGCGAAGAGTCAGTTCTACTGGTCTATTCAGTAGTGCGGGAAGCAGATGGCAGCGTTATAGGGACAGATAGAGTAGATGATACGAGCGTAGTTGCTTTGAGGTCAGGTCGTTGTTTCAACAAGAAACAATGGGGCCATCTATGATGTCACAAGAAAAGTCAGGATATGTGTCCTGACTTTTTCTTTATATGATTCTTGAGGCAATTATGCGGAACGTCTCGGTTGTAACGCATTGGTGCTTTCTTTTAGGGGGTGCTGTATTTTCTCGGCACGTCTTCGAGCATCAGTATTGAGGATTGTCTTTCTAATACGAATAGATTTCGGAGTCACTTCAACCAGCTCATCATCTCTGATCCATCCCATTGCCTGCTCTAACGTCATCTTACGAGGGACATCAAGTGTGACAGCTATATCCTTTGTTGATGACCGATGGTTGGTAAGATGCTTCCGTTTGGTCGGGTTGCAGATTATATCCATATTTCTTGAGTTTTCGCCGACAATCTGACCGGCATAGATTCTTTCTGCGGGTTCAACGAAAATGACCGACCGCTCCTGAAGCCCTTCCAGGGCATAGGCCGTGGCAGTACCCGTTTCGATACTAACGACAGAACCTTTAGTTCCCTGTACGAGATCACCACGCCACGGACCGTAGCGAATAAAGCGGGATGCCATTATTCCGAGACCACGTGTGTCTGTCAAGAACTCCGACCTGTATCCGATTAGGCCACGTGTAGGAATTTCGAATTCTATACGAATAGTATTCGTACCGGCATTCTCAACTGATGTCAAATCACCCTTACGCTTGGCTATTTTTTCAATGATGATTCCCTGATGTTCTTCGGGAACATCTATGATAAGCTGTTCAATCGGTTCCAGTACATTTCCATTCCCGTCAAGATGTGTGATGACTTCCGGGCGGGAAATACAGAACTCAAGTCCTTCTCGTCGCATCTCTTCAATTAAGATAGCCAAATGAAGTTCGCCCCGTCCGGAGACTTTCACACCATCTGGGCGACCGATATCTGCCATTCGAAGCGCAACATTCACACGAAGTTCTCTTACGAGTCGTTCTTTCAGCTGACGGAGCATAATCGCCGTGCCATCCTGTCCTGAGAATGGTCCATTGTTGACCAGGAAGAACATTGAAAGAGTAGGTTCTTCGATCTCGAGAGGTTTCAGTGCTTCTTTGGTATCTTCATTCTTGGAAAAGGTATCGCCAATTCCAATCTCCGGCGGCCCGGCTAGCCAGACAATATTGCCGGCGGAAATTTCATCGGTTTCGACGCGAGTCAGGCCGCGAGTCATCCACATATGGATACCCTTTGCCTTTGACGAGGAATCGAACTCCCAACCTTTATCTCGAGATGATTTGTCTTTCAGCCTTGTAACCATGCGGGTGAAATCTTCACCTTTCCTTAAAGTACCTCGGAGAACACGCCCACAGCCAATTTGACCGATATAGTCACTCCAATCAAGGGAACTGACCTGCATTAAGAATTCACCATCTTGATTGACTTGTGGAGGAGGAACTTCGTCGATGATTGTCTGAAAGAGGGCATCCATTCCTTTGCGCCCTTCTTTGTCCAAATCACTGACAAACCATCCTTCAAGACCGGAGCCATAGAGTACCGGGAAATGGGCCTGGTTATCGGTTGCACCTAATTCTATAAAGAGGTCAAATGTCTTATTCAGGGCATAATCCGGCTGGGCATTCGGACATTCGACTTTGTTGATAATGACAATCGGGCGAAGTCCGAGCTTCAGGGCGCGCATGAGCACATAACGGGTTTGAGGCATCGGCCCTTCACTGGCATCAACTAGAAGCAGAACCGAGTCAACCATAGAGAGTACTCGTTCCACTTCGCCGGAGAAATCGGCATGACCGGGGGTATCAATGATATTTATCAGGTAATCATTCCATGATACGGTGCAGTGTTTTGAACGAATGGTAATACCGCGTTCACGTTCCAGTACATTGTTGTCCATGAGCCGTTCGGCAACTTCCTGGTTTTCGCGGAAAGTCCGCGTAGCTTTGAAAACAGAATCTATGAGTGTCGTTTTGCCGTGATCAATATGGGCAACAATGGCAAGATTTCGGATGCGAGCAATATCAGTCATCAGTCAATGCACCTTTCATACACACTATATCTGTGCAGCAACTTATTCCAATAGAACCTGATGGTTGAATCTTCAGGGAATAATTGCGCAGAAAAAACCCGAATAGACATTTCGCCATCCGGGGAATTACGAAAAGCTAATAATATAGGGCTTAGTTAGAATTTGTCAATGAAAAGTATTATGAGAGTTTCCTCATTTTCCGAAAAACGATAATTCCACTTACTCAAATCACCAATTCACTGATCAGAAATCGATTATAGCAAATCACCAAGGGGAAATGAGGAACGTCCTGAAAGTAATACGCCCGAATTGACCGGTGACGGGCCAAGAAAATCGTTGACATGCAGACTCCAAAATAGTAGAATTTGGTTTACACGGTCGATTTATTGCAGCTTATCAGGTCATAGCTTACATGTTGGATCAATCTTGGCCTCCGTTTCTGGATCTGCTCGATTCGGACCCCGATGCGGTTTTTAGAGGTTTCTATTCATTTGCTATCCGCTTGCTGAAGCTCAAGCCGCCTCGCGGGATGCGAAGCCTTGCCGAAACAGAAAAGCAGGATTTAGCGCAGAGCATCGTTCTGCACTGTGTACAGGACAATTTTGCAGTCTTGCGCCGCTATTCCGACTGCGGCAAACCGTTTGCAGCATGGTTCTATGTGTTGTCTCACAACCGATGTCTTGATTACCTGAAGAAGCAACGGCGGGAGGACGACATTTTCGTAGGTGGTGGCGAGTGCGGAAATTGCGGTCAAGACAAGTACGGTGAAGATCCTGACATTGATCCGCAAGAAAGAACCAAGCTGAAGGGTGCTATTGAGATTGTCAGGGCTTGCATGTCGGACTTGGGGCAGTACTGTCAACTGCTGCTGCAGCTTGCAGCTGACGAGTACACACCAAGAGAAATGACTATGGCGATGGGGTGGCCGGCGGATCGGAACAAGAGGGTGTCTGATGATCTTAGGGAGTGCCGTAGGCGTCTGAAAAGACTGGTTTCTGAGAAGGGCATTGATGTGTGTACGGTCTTGCAGTCATAGAGGAAGATGTCCTGTCGGCACCACTTTCTGCATGAAGCGATCCCGAAAAACGGGCTGATGGAAGTTGTATATATTGGGAAGTACATTGTCGTCATTGACGGCTGAACGAAGAACGAGAGGCGGATCGGAAAATGTCGGCCAACCGGGATCATAAGGCCAATGAAGATAGGCAGCTGGACAGCCTGGTGAGAGCAGCCAGAGATCGGGATGCCCCGCACTTCACCAGACCTTCCGAAGAGGCGATCGCAGCCTATCTACTTGGCTCTGCTACGGGCGCTCAAGAAGAGGAGATCAGAGCGGCTCTGATACGGTCGGCCTCTTTCAGGCGCGAGCTCCTTGAAATGGCTGAGGATCTCTTGATCCTCACCGATGCTGCTGTGACACAAGCGTTTATAGACTGCCCTCCCCCAGTCGCGCCCCATTTGAGCGGTTTTCTCGCTAAGGCTGCGGAACAGTCATCGGTCCAGGATCAGGTAGGCATTATTCAGCATCTGAAGAGCCTGACAGCAGCTCTCGTGTCGCTGGCACGCAGATTGACCGGCCAGCCGGTAGAGGGAGATGCGTCATTAACTCCGGCGGTCGCCGTGACATCAGGGCGAAGACGATTCTCCATGAGATCGGCTGCCCTTGGATTGGCGAGTGTGATGATTCTCGGACTGGTATCGATTCAGATTGCGCTGATGTTGAATTCCGGTAGGGGAGTCCTATCGATAGCTGAGTTTGAATCGGTGGAAGTCATGGATAAGGGAATGTTTGTCTCGAACATAACAAGAACCGGTGATGAAGTACTTGTGCAGCATGTCTTCGCCAGCGATCAAGAGGCTGCCGAGGCGGCCTTCGCCGATGCTGTGCAATACGAAAACGGTAAATATATATTGAACCCTGCGCCAGTCGAATTGCAGCATGATCAGCCTCGGACGATTGTGTCAGTCTCACTCGTCGATGGCACCGACAGAAAGCTGGTCGATGTCAGTTCCGTTTTGCTGGTGAGTAGCTTTGATGATGCAATTGATGCCAGGATCTGGCTACTGCTCTTGCCTTCAAGGGAGGTTCTTCAGACAGGAATGAATCTTGAATCGATATCGATTCTGGTGGACGAAGAGATGGACGTGCACGGATGCGTTGCAATCACATATCAGGTCGATGGCGGCTATCTGGCAACTCGGGCGTGGAGCTTCGGATTCTAAGCCTCAGCAATACAGGTGGGTATGCTATGGATCAGCTGGTGTACCTCGATGACAGATACGAAAGACACAAATGTTTCATTGAACCATATATTTCAATTGTTGCCTGACGAAAACTGCAATCTCCTAGTTTGACGGCATTCCCAATGATGAAGTCATACTTGCCAGGAGTGTCAAACATGGTTCGAAAAATGAAGATCCGGATTGTCGCGTCAATCCTGTTTCTTGTGTTTGTAGGGGGAGCGCATGCACAGGATTGGAGGGATCTGCTGGATCAGGCCTCATCGCTCTCCATGGCTCGGAACAACGATTCTGCTATAGTCCTGAGTGAATTAGCGATTAGAGCCGCGGAGGAAGAACTTGGATATGAGGATACAACTGTTGCGAGACTACTGTGTAACCTAGGTGTACTTTGCTTCCATGTCACTGATTTCGGCAGAGCTCTTCCGGTTTGGCAGCGTTCGCTCGCGATACGAGAGAAGGTTCTCGGTCCCAAACATCTCGATATTGCATTTAGCTTGAGCGGAACCGCTCTAACATACTATTATCTGAGCAGATTCGAAGATGCCGAACGATTGCAGAAGAGGGCCTTAGCTATGAGAGAAGAACTGGCTGGCCCGGATGACGAACTTGTTGCAAACAGCCTGAGCAATCTGGCAATAATATACCACGATCAGGGTAGATACGCGAAGGCCGAACCTCTGCATCTTAGATCGCTTGCCATTCGACAGAAAGTGTTTGGAGCAGATCACCTCTCCGTCACGGGCAGCATGAACAACCTTGCAAGGCATTATCTGGATCAAGGGAGGTTTACTGAGGCAGAATCTCTCTATGTGAGATCTTTGGCTATAAGAGAACGGGCTCTTGGGGCGGATCATCACAGTGTGGCGTATATTCTCAGCGATATTGCCGCTCTTTATCAGCTTCAGGGACGTTATGCCGAGGCAGAGTTACTTCATACGCGTGCTCTTGCAATTAACGAGGAATCTTCGGGTCCCCAGAGTTTGCGAGTGGCAGTCTGCCTAAGCGACCTTGCATCGCTTTATAAGGCACAAGGACGATACTCTGATGCAGAGCCACTGTACAATCGCGCTCTGAGTATAGTAGAGCGGAGTCTTGGAGCCGGGCATCCGTTCTATGCTGTCCAATTGTCGAATATGGCGGAAGTATATCAGAATACGGACAGGTACGCCGCATCTGAATCGCTCTGCAAACAAGCGTTGGCAATCTGGGAGGCCTCTCTCGGGTCGGAACACTATTACGTGGCTCAGGGATTAGAGGCACTTTCCAGGCTATGCAGGATGCAAGAGAATTACGATCAAGCGCTTGCCTATGCAAATCGTGCCTACACAGTAAGGCAGAAAAACTTCATAGATAATTCATCAGTTCTCTCGGAGCAGGATGCGCTGATTTATGCCCGAATTTTGCGCAACTCTGCTGATAACTACCTCAGTGCCTATCTCGAAGCAGACAGAGCAGGTTATCAGCCCGATCTCAATGCGGCAAATGTAGTTATTTCGAGCAAAGGCCAGGTTACAGATGGAATTCTCGAACGAAACAGGCTGCTTTCATCACAAGTGGATTCGGCGACGCGCGCATTGGTCAGCTCTTTAACCGCCACGAGGCACCAGTTATCCAGGCTTTTTGTGAATGGGCAGAGCGATGTCCGGAGTGACCTATCGATTACTGCCGACTCGCTGAGAAAGGTCGCTAACGACCTTGAGTCAAAGCTTGCCCGCCGGAGCGTGAGTTTCAAGGATCATCGGGACTTTGTGAATACCAGTGTCGAGGAGATTCGATCCCTGTTGCCGGACGGCATCACCCTGATCGAGTATCTGCGATTCAATTACAGGCCCCCTGACTCTAATGCTGACGACGCTATTCCGTATTACGTTGCTGTTGTTCTACGACGGCAGACAAACCCAGCAATGGTAATACTCGGCGAGGCGTCGCAGATCGATATGCTCGTGTCTGCATACAGCGAGCACATGAAGGGACTCTCCAGCCAGCGCCACATGCCTCTTGCAAGCGACAGGGAGACATACGAAGCTATTGCTACCAAGCTATACGTTGCTCTCATTGCGCCGGTTGAGAATCAACTCGCCCATGGTGAGACTGTTCTCATAGCTCCGGACGGCGCCATTAATCTGGTTTCCTATTCTGGGCTTATTGATGATGATGGCGCATATCTGATCGAGAAGCACGCTGTTCACTATATAAGTTCTGCTCGCGAGATCGCTCGTCGAGTAGGACAGCACGCAACTGGATCGGGTTTGCTTGCCGTCGGTGATCCGGATTTCTATGCCGATGCTATCGCAAGGACAGGCCAAAACGAGCAGGTAGTCTTCGCTTCGGTGAGCAAAGACCAGAGCGAAACACAGAACCTGCGTACCGGGTGTGAATACTTCAGCGGGATAACACTCCATCGACTGCCTGGAACCAGAAGAGAAATTGAGCTAGTTACCGCTCAATGGGAGACAACATTTGCAGAGTCATCATGTACTTTTCTGGGACAGGCGGCCAGCGAGGATAATCTGAAACTGTCGGCCACAGGGAAACGAGTCATCCATCTTGCCACGCACGGGTACTTTCTGACCCACGAGTGCGACGAGTCCGGCCCGGGCAGGATTCTCGACATGACGTATCGGCAGCCGATTGAAAATCCGCTTCTCCAATCGGGATTGTTTTTCGCAGGTGCCAATCTCCACGGCGCCGGCGCCGACAGTTTGGGCGTAGACGACGGCATTTTGACCGCTTTTGAAGTATCGTGTATGGATCTTCACGGAACGGACATGGTCGTGCTGTCAGCCTGCGAGACTGGGCTGGGAGAGGTGAAGAGTGGCGAGGGCGTGTATGGCTTGAGACGCGCCTTTCGCGTTGCAGGAGTTCAGACCATAATAAGCGCTTTGTGGCCGGTTCCTGACAGAGAGACTGCAGCAATCATGTATGATCTGTACGTCGCATCCGACATGACGATTCCTCAACGGCTCAGACAGTTACAGCTTCGACAAATATCCAGTCTGCGCGCCAATGGTCTGGCTGATCATCCATACAGCTGGTCTGCATTCATTGCAGTAGGTGACTGGGAGTAGCGAGCGTCTCACTTTCACTGTTGTTAACATTTCCATCAGTTTCTCGCCAGTCCTGTGCAACAGGCGATATCTCTGCCGTGAATCACTTCAAACACTATTGATATCTGTCGCACCGTCAAGCGGATGCCGTTGATGGGGCGTGTTGAAAGAATGCCGAAATCGCCAAACGGCGCCATCGCGAGGAACGAGTCTTCGAGCGACGTGGCGACTTCAGCCCTGCGCTGTCAGGAATCCCTTCCTGACAGCTTATAGAATCAACCAGGACATGGGGTATGTGTCCATTTGTTTCTGCATAGAGCAGGTAAGTCTCCGTTCGCTACGCTCACTCCGACTTACCTGCTCCTGAACCATTCCATCACCAATCTCTTTCCATCCTGACCCCAGATCAGAAGGGGGATACCTTTTAAGTTCCGAGTTCCACCAGGTGAGAGAAACATCTTTGTTTATCTACAAAATCGTGTTTATTATGCTTGGACAGAGATTCGACTCAATCCGGTACAATTATTAACATACCGCCTTGTTTAACAGCCCGGTTGCGCACAGGCAGTCAAGTTGCGGTTTTCATAACCGGCCAGGTAAGCGGCCATGGGAATTGACGATTTTCTGGTGAAAGAAATGTTTCGCTTTCCAGGCGATCAGCCGGAGTGTAACTTGGAAGAGGTACGCGAAACAACTAAACTGGCCCGGAGGGTTAGAGATGCCATCCGGGATTTCCTGAAAGGGAACACATGAGCAGGAAAAGTCTCCCAAAGCGACAGAAGCGAGAGAAAATGAAGAAGAAAGCCAAGGCAAAGTCGCAGGGGAAGAAGAAATCGAGCGCTCTTTCAAACCTGGAGAACCTTCCCCCACTACCGGATCACCGGGCAATGGAAGGGGTGATGTCCAGCATCTTCGGCGGCGGTAAGCGAAACGCAGTGGACGAGGCCCAGGAGATCATGTACGAAGCCTGGGAGGCGCCGACTCGCCAGCGTGCAGTGGATCTGGCCAGGAAGGCCCTGGAAGTATCCGCCGACTGCGCGGACGCTTACAACCTCCTTGCCGAGGAAACAGCGGAATCGCTCGAAGAAGTCATAGACTTTTACCGCAAAGGAGTCGAGGCGGGTGAACGCGCACTCGGCAAAGAAGAGTTCGAAGAAAGTGTCGGCCATTTCTGGGGTCTAACGGAGACGAGACCCTACATGCGCGCCCGCGCCGGTCTGGCGCAGAGCTTGTGGGAGGCCGGTCAGCGCGAAGAGGCCGTCGATCATTACTCTGACCTGCTGCGGCTCAACCCCAACGACAACCAAGGCATCCGGGCCCTCTTGATGCCATGCCTCATTGAGCTTGGCCGCGACGAGGACGCCGAAAAACTCTTCAAGCAGTACGATGGAGACTGCACGGCCTTCTGGATGTACTCAAGGGCACTACTTGATTTCCGGATGCACGGTGATTCCGCAATCGCAGACAAGTCGCTGAAAGCAGCCCTCGGCGAGAACCAACACGTGCCTCCCTACCTCCTGGGTCGAAAGAAGTTGCCGCGCACCCTTCCCGGGCATTACGGCTTCGGCGACGACAACGAAGCCGTGCTCTATGTCCACGAGAACTGGGCGGTATGGAAGGCCACTCCTGGAGCGATGAAATGGCTTGCGGCCAAGGTGAAATGAGAGGTGGGTCGTCCCATGTCTAACAGCCGGGATGTAGCCACAAAGGAAAGCCCGAAAACCGGTTTTCGGATAAGGAAGTGATTCACGTGACAGACAAGGAACAGCAAAGCGTTCCCCAAGATGCGATAAGCAGAATTATCAAGATCCTTGAGCCGTTGGAATTGGGGGACAGAGTGAAAGTCCGGGCTGCTGTCTGTGCGTATTTTCAGCCTATGGGAGGCCAGAGTGTACAGCTTCCCGATCATCCCATTGGCGACTTGGGGTCGTATAGCGACGAAACGAGAGGACAACCCGATGCGCCAGAAGACGATCGGAATCTTCAAGGACGAGAAACAGCCCAAAACGGCTGCAGAGATGGCTGCAGTGATGGCCTATTATCTGAAGGAACTTGCACTTGGCGATGAATGGAAAGACTCGGTATCTGCTGACGATGTGACGATTTATTCTCTCAAGGCTGTACGTCTTCAGACAAAGTGGACGCCTTGCCTGATAGCAGATCAAGGACCATCTCAAACTTCTGCTCATCCGTGAACTCGCTCACCTCCGGTGAATGCAGTAGAATCTCACAATAGATCTGTTATGATCCCCGCTCAGAGACTAAAGGATCTGCAACGACTGCGGATAGATTTGTTGTCTAGTAGAATTCTAGACTGAACCAGAAGGGGGCGAACTGCACTTGCGGGGCTAATAGAGACATCACCCAGGGCTAATAGACATCACCCATTGAAATCGATTGTGGCTCACCTATTGTCATCGACGGAAGGTGGGCGACAA
>JAHJOQ010000039.1 GCA_018820315.1 Candidatus Zixiibacteriota bacterium
ACGTCCCGTGGGCCAACGCACACAACCTACAATCTTCCTTGCCAGGATCGCCCGCCGAGTGTATATTCAATCCATTGACACGATAGTCCGTTCTGCTCGGCGGAACGAAAATCGAAAGGCAAGGGCGGCCTTGGAGTGGAGACAGAAGCTCATCAGGATCGTGGGGATATTGACCTGCACAGCCAGCATACCCCATCAAAGAACAGCAAGAAATCAAGCAACTCAAATGGCTGTTTGCGGATATAGATGCAGTGCAGGAACTGCAGAGACTAAACAATACTGCGGTCAGGGCTTGATTGATGGTTGAAGCTGCACGGCTGTAACAAATCGTTAACCGCCTTGGCTACAGTGAAACTCAGGAGAAGATCGATGAAAGCAACACTAATGCTCGCTGCCGTAGCCTTGATGCTGCTCAACGGCTGTGCTACTATCCTGAACGGAACTAACGACAATGTTCAGGTCAATTCGGAGCCATCAAATGCGAAGGTCTACGTGAACGGCTACGCCGTAGCGACCACACCCGCGAAGCTGAAACTCGAATCTGACAAGGTGCATAACATCGAGGTAAAAAAGGATGGATATGAGACTTGGCACTATTCTATTACTCATGGTGTAGGAGCCGGTTGGGTGGTGCTCGACATTTTCCTTGGGATCATTCCGGTCATTGTCGATGCGATTACAGGGGCGTGGCACAGCCTCGATACGAGCAGCATCAATGCCGTGCTTGAGGAATCACCGTGAGACTGTCACACATAGGATTAATCTGTCTGGCCATCCTTATGCTCTTTTCTGTTACTTCCTGCACAAAAGTCAGTAAGGTCCAGATGCTGCCGGGAAAGTTGACCTCGAAGTCGTCCGATCATCCGATACAGTTCTTCTCAACACAGACTCCGAATTGTCCATATGAAGAGATTGCCATGGTATCACTCAGCAGAAACAAAGCCAACAAACTCCGAAACATCGCCCGGGAAATGGGCGGAGACGCAGTAGTTAATGTGAGGATTAGCGGCTACAGCACTGGCGCCGTCTTAGTAGGTAATGCTGTTATCAAAACTTATCGCAATGGACTCTCAGGCATAGTTATCAGGTGGTTGCATGAGGATTGTAAAGAGTGAAATACCTCCTCATCGCTGTCGCCTGCATCATTGTTGTCGCACTCGGCGGCCAGGCAAGCCAAGCCTCGAAACCACATGGTTTCAATGTGCGGATCTCGGTTGGCCGTCGGGAAGGGATTCCCAACGGCGCGGATAGCGGTGCGGGAAATGTGCGACAGCAAAAGAAAGCCGGCGGATCTCGCGATCGGCCGGCTTAAATTCAGTTGCCTAAAAACTGAAAAACCGAAATTCTTAAGGTAAAGAAGCACTCTCTACACTTCTTTTATCGTATCAATTTCATATTTCTTTATCTTTTCGAACAAAGTTGTATAATCTATTTGCAGCACCTCGGCGCCTTTGCGCTTGTTCCCTTTCGTCTCTTTCAGCACGCGAATGATCATTTTTCGCTCAGCAACCATCTGCGCATGCTGCCCAACCTCTTTGAGTCCAGCGCCTTCGCGCAGACGAATCTCCTCGACGGTCGGCAGCCGTATCGCCAATTGATCCGGGCCAATCACTTTGTTCTCGCACAATATGATCGCGCGCTCAATCGTGTTCTCCAACTCACGCACATTGCCCGGCCAGTGATACTTCTCCAACATCGCCTGCGCATCTTTCGATATCCGCACCTGTTGTTTCTTGCGGTCGCGGCAATATTTGTTCAAAAAATGCCCACTCAGCGCGGCAACATCATCGCGGCGATCCCGCAGCGGCGGAATCGTAATCGGAAATACTGAGAGACGATAGTACAAATCCTCGCGGAATTTCTTGTTCGTGATCAATTCCTTGAGGTCGACATTCGATGCCGCAATGATACGTACATCCGCCGAAATCGTCTGTGTCCCACCGAGCCGCTCGAATGTCCGCTCCTGCAGTACCCGCAGAAGTTTCGCCTGCAGCGCGGGGTCCATGTCGCCGACTTCGTCGAGAAATACAGTCCCGCCATTCGCAATCTCGAACTTACCGATTTTTCTCGCATGCGACGAGGTGAAAGCTCCCTTTTCTGAACCAAAAAGTTCGTTCTCCAGCAGATCCCTCGGAATAGCGGCGCAGTTGATCGGAACGAATGGTTTTTCGCTCCTCTGAGATACCTTGTGAATTGCTCTTGCGAACAACTCCTTCCCTGTTCCGGATTCACCCAATAGTAGTACGGAAGTTTCCGATGGTGCTACCTTACGAACTAACCGCATCACCTCGTGCATACGAACGTTATTTCCAATTATCTTGTCATAGCCATGCACGCTGTCGAGTTCTTCCTTGAGAAGTTCGTTCTCGGCTGCGAGCTGGCGCTGGCCCATAGCTCTCTGTATCAGGAATGTGAGATGGTTCGTGTCGAACGGTTTCGTGATGAAATCGAACGCTCCGAGTTTCATCGCCTCGACCGCATTTTCGATTGTGGCGAAGGCGGTCATCATGATCACAGCCACATCGGGATCGCGGTCTCTGATACTCGAAAGGACTTCGATGCCATCCATGTCCGGCATCTTCAAATCGGTGAGGACAACGTCGAATCGTTTCTCACCGGCAAGATCGATTCCGCGAGATCCGCTAGACACCGAATCTACCTCGAAGCCCTCGGCTGTGAGGGTTTGCGAAAGCATATCGCGCATCGACTTCTTATCATCGATCACAAGTACTGATGACATGTCGCTCCTGAGTTGTTAAGCCACTGACTCACATGTCTATTATTAATTCATATCGGAGATATGGTGGATTCTTGTAGCTATCAGAGCTTACTTTTATGTCTGATTCTTGAGCAGAATCTGAATGGCGCTCTTGAGCTTATGACGGCGGAATCTATGGTTTGCAGTTTCTGCAAGGCGAAAAGCCGAGATCGAGGAAATCGTCGCGTGTAGGATACTCCAACATGCGGGCTATTCCGCCCCGCTGGGCAGCGGGGCAATCGGGACGGTGGAATCGAAATGTGTTCGGATTTCCGAGATATGATTTCTCAATCGGCTCCGGCGGCGGCATCGACCAAATTCCTCTCTTTTCAGCGCGCGCCTGAATTTGAGCCATTGTCAGTCGACTGCGATACTCCATGTTTTTCTGGTCTTCCGGGAAAGTGTATACATTCGCCAAGCCCTTTTTTACGAGGACTTCATTGACCATTATAGAATCCTCGACAAAAACATAGGCGAGCAATCGACCGAATCTGTCCCTTTTCTTGACATCATACTCCAAACGGATCTTGTTATCGAGGCAAAGCTCAGAATTCTTGCGAGAAGCATCGAAGTAGAACGGCTGCCCCTCCTCCGGAGTGTCGATTCCCATATATCTGACCAGTTCTCCATCGGACAGCTCCCCGGTATCGCCGTCGATGACGGAAATCATTCGCAGTTCCGACCGACCTGTCCCAGGTGGTGGTTCCGCCTGAGATGCGAATTGTCTATATATCGCATAGGCCGAAAATCCGAGAAGCGCCAGAATCAGCAGTTGAGACAGCAGTTTTCCGGCTTTATTACTATTCTTACCCATACTATTCTCAATCGTATTATTCTTTATGACTCTAATTGTTAATCAATGACTTACGCACGTATCTGAGCAACTACACAGATTCGCACCAGACCAGCACGGGCGATCTCGGATGGACTGCCTCTCATCTGCCCTTCCTGCACATGTGATTCGGAGGAGAGTTCAACCTTCCTTCCGCTGGATTCGCCTATGCCAACCTCGAAATCCAGCGATTTCCAAGCGATATCAAGGCAATCTCCCCTTCTTCCACGGCAATCTCATTCTGTAGCCAGTTCCGACGCCGCGTATACTCAATTCAAAGGACGAAATGCAATCCCGTCAAGTCAAAAACCGGCTCGAATTGCGGTTTTCAGCGACACTGGTCGTGCCAGAGACAACTTGCTTCGATACGGTCATGCCCACGTCTTGCGTGACCTCGATACGCAATATGTTGCAATACAACGAATTGCTGCATAGTATTAGTGCTATTATTAGCGTTTATTATATTAGCAGTAGTATTATCTCGAATTGCTTCTCAATGGAGATTGCCACGCTTCGCTCGCAATGACGATTTCCGGGGTTTTTCAACAAGCCCAGTGGCAGCCAAGCTCTTTACTTAATAGTGGTCTGCTGGTTCA
>JAHJOQ010000040.1 GCA_018820315.1 Candidatus Zixiibacteriota bacterium
AAGCTCGAACTCCGATGGAGAGAGCGTATCGAAATAGACACCATCTTCAGAAAAGACCTGCACCACCGGCACGAAATTGAAACTGTAGTTCGGCGTCAGATAGACAAACTGCGCGCTGTCGCCGGTGGCTGAGAATTCCTTCGGGAACAGATTCGCCTTCCGGTCCGATATCTGGTACTCACCGATCGGAACATAGAAATAGAAGTACTGCCTGTTCTCGAGTAGTTGCCTGTTCAGGAACAGCTCCGCGGTGCGCAGCACGTACTTATCCTCGTCGCTATAGCAGCCCTTCCTGACGATGAGATCAATTGGATTGTCAGTCAGCTTTTTCAGCGGCACGAGTTCATTGAACGCATTGCACTCAGCGAACTTCCCCATCCATTCTTCTTCAATGAATGCAAGCTGCTCACCGTAGGAGAGAGTTGTCGACGAATCGATGTACGCTTTATACGATGGAAGCAGCGTTTCGAGCTCGGTCAATCCCCACTCGACCCATGAGGGGTTATCGAGATGATATTGCAGCAGGATGAAGCGCGTGTATGACGATCCCATCAGGCTGTTCCAGTTCTCATCTCTGAGAGGAGTGCTGCTCCATAGCACCCACTGCTTGCGAATGTTTTGGACCGCCATCTCCGAAATGAAGATACGGTCATTCGGTTCGGAATGAAGCCGCGCCGCCTCGAGATACTGCTGCAGATCGAGGTTGAGATCCGTCATCTCCCGATTCGATGCGTAGACCGAGGAAGACAGCGAACACACCACAGCCAGGAAAACAAGAGCGAACAGGCATGTTTTGAAAGCCCTAACGACCATCGCTACCTCCTTAGTTCTCCGGGCCAGTGCCATACTGACTATCAGGTTCGAGTAGTTCATAGAAGCCCTGAATCTGTCTAAACAGTTCGTCAGCATTGGCGAATTTCCCGCCGTCCTGCAGCTTGCGGATAGACTTTTCACCCCAGAATATGGCTTCCTTGGTTACATTCTCGGCCTTGCCACGGTCGAGCATATCGAGATCGATTAGATATTTCGCGCTTGCTGCAATTTCCGGATAGCGGCCGTTATCGAAGAGATACTCCGAATAGGCAGGGAAAAACGCGACCGCTGTGGCAAGATATATTTCCTGATTGTAATTGCGATCATAGAATCCAGTCGTGGAAATATACCCATTCCTGAAGAGGTCAACGCATTTCTGGAAGTACTCCCACGCCATGTCGTTGGAAACATTTGCGTATGTCTCGGCGAGCAGGAAGTACGAGATTGATTTTCCGTAATCCGACTTGAGCGTGTCGGACGCTATCGCAGCATAGTAGCTGACCGACTCTCTCAGTGAATCCTTCCGGGCATCGTTGGCATCGGTATTCATGAACTGATCGTTGAGCCAGACTGCCTTAACCAGATTCGCAACGCCGAAGAGATTCGGATATTCGAGCGACATCATGTCGGCGACGCTGGCCACGAAACTGTTTTCCTCATTGTAGAGCTTATCCTGTTTGGCTCTGCGAAGAACATTCTTGAGCAGCGGCGAGCACGAGTTTGCATTCTGAATGAATGTCGCCGCCATAAGAATGTCCTTGAACAAGAACGCCGTGTTTCCGGGGATGTTGGATGCGTGGATATCCGGTGTTTCCACTCTGTAATAGGCGTCTAGGTACCTGCTGTAGAGTTGGAGCATCAGCCCTTTCAGCTTCTCCACTTCCTCGACGCTGTTGGGATCTTTCCTGAGATCTTCCAATGCGAGCAGGTATTGAATTTCGGTGTTGTAATAATACCCCTGGAACCTCAGCGCCGCTGATGTATCCAGGTCGCTCTTGATCGAGTTCTGTGCTTGCATTAGGTACGACACGTCATAGGTTTTGTAGTACGCATCGAGAAAATCGAGATAGCCTTCACCCTCTCCCGCCTGAGCGACACTGCCCCATGATACGAGCAGGATGCAGACACAGACAAGTGCGGCCACCGGCGACAACCTTTCTGAGCATTTGGCTGTAATCATGTGTGACACCTCTTTTCCTGGAGGCTAGAGTTTATCGTAACAGTTATCATAACCAAGCAGCATGCAAAGTTTGCGCGTCACCTCCTCCAACAACATATTGACCTCATCGCCAGCAACCTGACGACCCGGTATATCAACAAAACTCAGATTCGAAATATTGCCAATCTCCTGTGCGTTCACATCAAAACGGACCCATCTTCCTTTGAACAAAATCGAAAATTTGTCATCGCTGCCTCGAACGATCTTAAGCCATTGTTCGGACTGGTCCATCTCTGTCTGGCTCACACCTGAATGTGTGAACATGCTCTTGACACAGAGTCGGAGACAGAGATTCACCATCTGATAATGATATGGGTCGAGTTTTATTCGTGAAATGCCCTCTTCGGGCAAATTTCTATCCGTGGTTCCGGAAGCTACAACGTTCCTGAATCCGCCGATTGTATCGGCCGCGGCTGAGACGGCTGCATAGCGAAGACCTTCGGATACTTCATTCCTGTCGACGACGTCGGTTTCGATTTCCACAACAGGTGTCTGAACCGCAGGCAGAGCTCTCTTCTCTGTTGATTCATGGATCACCGACCTGTCATTTTCTTTGGCCATATCGCGCGAATCCGCCACGATAATCTGCTTCTCCGTGGTCATGGTGTTATCCGGTATGCTGCGCAGTCGTTCTGTCGGCTTCGGTTTCGGAGGTTCCACTTTCGGTTGTGGTTTTGGCTTAGGTTTCTCGAGTGGAGGGATTTCGATTATGAAACCCGCCTTGCTTATTTTCTTCTCAGGCTTTGACGCGGTCTCAGGCGGATTGGCGGAGCCGAGATGTACGGCTGCCAGATATCCGGCAATTGTCAGCACTATAGCCAGACCCACTATGTTGAGTATCCGTCGCCATGTGGGGCCATTCCTCAATTCAGCCGCATTAAAATCGGCTCCTGAGTGTGACCTGGTGACGAATGTCTCGAGCTCAAGCTGAGCATCGAACCTGTCAAAGTAAGCTTGCATGTTATGCTCTGTATCCCGGTATTACTACCATTGGGCGTGACTATCCGGCATCTGTCCTATAGACCAAATTGCACGGATAGTCGAGCTGATTGCACGCCGCTATTGTTATCGCGATCAATCCGTAGTAGGAATAAGCCGAACTGAAAATGTCGATTCGAATTGAGTCCGCGACGGCCTCTCTGGTTTGGACGAATTCTCCCAGTTGCCCCGTTATCTGCTGGTAGCCGCCGACCTCAGCCAGCGACTGATTGTCGATGGTGACGAACAGCGTCTCCGGAGGCATGGATCGTTCGAAAATGAACGCCATCCGACACGAATCCGAGGTGACGTCCTTTTCGTAAATCTCGACTCTGAATGGCGATTGAGTCGTCTTGTCGACAGCATTCGCCTGCTTGTACGGCATGTCGATTCGCTCAACCCTCTGTGCTCCGCTTCCTACTATGATGAAGAAGAACAGAAGGATGAACGCGAGATCGGACGCTCCGATGATGTATGGCGTTAGATATCTCTTGTTATTGCTGGTGGACACCCTCTATCTCCTTTACAGTCTGATTTCTGCTCACTACTTCCGGAACCGGTGATTTCAAGGACTCGACAACTTCACACACTGCAACCGCACGCACGACCATCTGCTGATGAATCTGCGATGCGACGCGCTTCGTGAAGTAGCTGCAAACAATCGACAAGCCAAGATTGAAAAGTCCCCAGAGACTTGTGATGATTGCGACTTTCATCCCGATGGAAAAAGCCGGAGATTGCGATATGCTCGACATGTAGCCCTGCGACTGGCTGAAGATGAACAGCAGCCCTACCAGAGTTCCGAAGAATCCGGCAGCAGGTGAAGCTGATGCGATCGACTCATAGAGTGACGTCTCATTGAGATACTCAGAGATTCGGTCGATTCGATTACGGAAGTGCAGGTACAGATGATCGTACCGTCCGGATGCATTGGTGACTTTTATCGAATCTTTCAGAATCCGCCAGAAGCGAGATTTGCGATGGTCCTGATTAAGTACAGAATCGTAAAACTCCTGCCATGTTTGCGGTTTGTGACCAAGGAAGAAGCCGAGGCTGACATCGTCAGGATAGTACTTCTTTCTTCGAATAGACATCGCCAGAAAAGTAAGAAATCGAGCCAGTGTGGATAGAGTCAGGGCGGCGAGCAGGAAGTACACGACGAGAACGATCTTGTCGTAGTTCGCCTGCATGTAATTCGCCAGATCGAATCCAACCGGGTCGGTTTTCGCAATCTCCCCGAGTTCCGCCGTGTGAGTGCTGTCGATTCCTCCGTGCGAGCTTGCTCTGTAGGATTTGTCCATCATTGTGTTGATCTTCTCCACGGAGTTCGCACGAAGCTGCCAAATCAGAAAGACCGCCGCAACAAGTACTACTACCGTAACGATGCTCGATATCAGAAATTCGCGGTTTCGATATGCTGGCTGGTCACCGGTCGGCTTATCGTGAGTCTGAGTCATCTAACCCTCCAGAGTTGGGATCACATTTCGGGATTCTGGAAATCGCAAACCCAAAGACTGATTCCTGTTTGTAAATCGTTTTTATCAAAGTTATGTATTGCTACAGTACCAACGACACTCTGCTACGGCACAGGGCGCGTGACTCTACCCCGTGAAGTCTTCGGTCGGCCGAGTGTCCCACATTAAAACTTATCGCCATTTCCAGGAGGTTTCTTTAGGCTGGGCCGGAAAACGCCGTTCGCGCTATCATTCAAACCAGCAATGCCTTAACTCAGACAACAGGGGTCTGACCTGCAACATTGTGCATAACATTGTCTACTGTTCAGCCAAGTGTTCATTTTGGAAGCGATCAGTGCTCAGAAATGAAACGGTTGAGCTGAGAAGGAGGCTTGTCTTGAATGAAATCGTGCGCGTCTCGGTACAGTAATTAAGTCACAATTCCGTCAGAGTGTGACTGCCGTCTGGAAACCCTTTCTGACAGATATATAGTCGGTGTGCGCGGACGGACATCGACCACATCGATCTTCTCTGGCATCAGAACCAGTTCAATCTGCTGATCGTGAAACTTTTATCGAAAATATTGCTGAATGTCTCTGAACCGAGAGGTTTGTACATCAACACATCGAATGTGCCGTAGTCAGCTTTGTAGCCACTTTCCAGCATCACTCCCTGTGCTTTGGGATCGAAAACCTGATAAGATATTGCGCTCTGTCTAGCTCGGGATTCAGCGATTCTCAGTAAATCGCGGTAAGCTCTCTTGCTGCGAGCGAGAATCTCCACGTACCGTATTGAATCAAAGCTCTTAAGCAGGAGGGCATAGCCTCCATCGACCGCGACAGAGAGCTTACGGTCAATGAGTCCATCTAACTCGCGTACTTTCAGGTCGTTCTGATTGCGAATCACGAAACCGCATTTGTCGCGAGTGTACCAGTCGAATATTGGCGAGACTTTCGTGAGGTCGATCTTGACGTCGGAAGCGGGTTTCTTCGCTGATAGAGACTTATTGGAATGATGAAGGATCTTGTATAGAAAAGGGAGCTTAGCCATCGACTCCACCTCTTTGTAGCCAACATCACAATACCATCGGTGAGCCACGATTGCGCGCGAGGTGCTCAGCATCGAGAGTCTTATGCCATTCTCACGCATATACTGCTCACTCGCATTCAGAAGCTTGCGTCCGATGCCGCTCCTTCGGTGCGATGGTCTTGTGGCGATCGAATATATGCCCCCGATCTGCTCCACTTCTCCGTGTCTGTTCCGGGTAGGGATCAGCATGATGCCGACAAAGCCGACCAGCTCGCCGTTGATAATACCGCACATGCCAATCGGCCCGCTCGATAGACGAGAATCGTATTTGCGCAGTTTCTCGAACCAATCAGCAGTAGCCATCCACCCGAACGACTTCACCCACAGCACGAGGATATCGTCTTTGTTCTCCAAGTCGCAATACGGTACGATCTTCATATCATACAATCCCTAAATACAGTTGATACTGTAATAGTGTGTATCCTTGACTCGTTAGAATAGGGCATTTGATATGATTACACAAGCGAAGTGATTCGGTAGCGCAGACTAGACGGTGAACATCGTCGGCAGTGTCAGCGACCTTGCTACGCATGGCTTAGGCCACGCTGGAGCTCGGAATCAACGGACTGTATGCCAAATGCCACAATGTTGTAAGTCAAGATCATTCCGCTTCGCTTCGGATCGCTGCCCTGCGCGTTTGATCGAGAATGTTTCGTGTTATATCCAACGGCAGGCTTCGGGGAATCCTGCCCTACCTGCTACGCACTACTCTTCTATCAGAATCGCGGATGCGACCACTGTGGTCCAGAGGCCTTTGGAGTCTCCCTGCGCAGATTGTGTGGAGTTTCGAGTATGGACTATCACGCCCTTGATCTTCCACTCTTCCTTGTTTTCATCCCAGCTCTTGTCGACATCGAAAGGCAATCCAAGAGTCGTCGCAAGCATCTCGGCCGCAAGATCCTCGGCATAATCGCCAGCCACTTTGGAGGTCTGCCCGAATCCGTGATGCTCGGACAGGTATCCGAAACATGACGGGTCTTTGGGAATCGCGACTCCAATCGATGCTGATATCAATCGGTTTGGCTCATTGGTGTCGTTCCTGCTCATAACCGCGTGAACTATCTGTCCCGGTTTCAGGAATTTCAATCCTGCCTTTTTGCTGACGATTTTGGCTCTGGGTGGGAAAATCGAGGAGACGGTGACGATATTAAACTGCGCTATCGATGCATCCCGCAACGCCATCTCAAACGAATTCAATTGCTCTTTGTGTCTGCCGACTCCCTTGGTCAAGAACAGTTTTGTCGGGATTATTGACATCGCCACACCTCCTGATTAATGGGCGACAAATATAACCATCCTGACCGAATATCGCAATCAGTATTCTTGCGCATCAGGATTTGAATCCAGCCGACAGGAAAGGCCTCCTGACGGCGCTGCAAGAATCAGAACCCATTCAGCTAGATCTACCACCAGGACCAGAATTCGACCCTGAAGAACCGGAACACTCTGCGGAGAAGCTTTCCTCCAAGACTCATTTTGCCGCAATAGACTTTTACATATCCGGTCATCCCCGGTTTGAGAAGACCATCATCATTCGGGATGACGCTGATTGCGGTGAATACATTCTCCTGCGCGCCTGCTGTTGCCGTTTCGTTGACCTTGACAACCATGCCATCGATACTCTTAGTCGGGTATGAAGATACTTTCAGCACCGACCTGAGTCCGGTTGCGATGATATCATAGTCTTCCTCCGGCACGGCGATGACTGCTTCTAACGTATCGGTGCGCACCATTGTCAGGATTTCATCGGCACCACCGTTGGAGCTGACTCTCCCGACAAAAGGTGCTACAAAGGTCGAGGCTTCGATCTGCTCCAGTAAATAATTCTTTCTTGCTTCAAGTCGGCCGATTTCGGCATCGACGACCAATAGCTCTTCTGCTTTCGGGCCCGATATGAGAAGCTCGTACTTGGATTTGGCGATATCAACCTGGGCCTCTGCGATGCTCATAGCAGTCCGGGCTCTCTCCCACTCCTCTTTCGGGATCAGCCCTCCGTTGAGCATCTTGTCAGCGCGATTGAATTCGTTGACTTTGTCGATGTGCTTCAGTTGGGCTTCAGTGACCTCGTTCTTCGCGCGGGCAATGTCGGCAGCTTTCGGATCAGACAACAGCAGATTGTATTCAGCACTCGCCTTTTTCAACTCAGACTCGATCTGGGCTAGATCGCCCTTGTATAGATTCGACGAAACCGTAAGCAGTGTATCACCCTCGTTAACCGTCTCGCCTTCCTGGAACAATGGCTCTAATTTGAACACCGAGAAATCGAGTGTGGCGAGCTGACACACACCCGTATTCTGCGTCTGATGCTTTCCGCCCAGGAAGTAGATCGATTCGAGAACATTCTTTTCGGGAGCCCTGATCGTGAAACTCTCAATAGGCCGCAGGCGGGCAGATGACGACACGCGCTGTTCTGTCTTGACCAGAACCAACACAAGTACCAGAACAACCAACAAGCCGCCCCAGATAAACCATCTTGTTCGACTTACTCGCGAAATGGCGTCCTCCCTGACAGCCTCTTTCACTTGTCTCGCTGTGCTCATTAGCAGTGGTTTGAAGATAATGAGGAGCAGCGCGGCAAACAAGAGAAATCCTGCCCCCTGCCACTTCTCCACGAGCGCGTTCATAAGCTTCGATCCGAGGAAATAGAGCAGCAGGACAGAGTACGTGACCGCCAGAATGCTATATACAACGAATATTCGCCGCTCCCGGCGAGAATGCGGTTGTGTATCTGACGATATCCCGAACGCTGCTTTCACAAATAGCCTTTTCAGGTACGCAAACGCCTTTTGTCTCAGATTCGGAATGTTTACGAGATCGGTGAGAAAATAGTACCCGTCGAGTTTCAGGAGAGGGTTAAGATTAAATATCAGTGTCCCGAACGAAACAAGCACAACAACGAAAAGAAAATCTGAAACCAGCGTACCCTGCTTGATAATTCTCCAGAGCACGACGCTGACCGCCCCTATCAGAACCTGCATATACATCCCGGCCAGAATTGTATATATCTTCTGAGATTTCTTCGGAAACATGTATGAATCCGAGAGATTGCAGTAGAAGGCGGGCTGGAAGTAGATCAGCAGGAAGCCCATCTCGCGGACTCGCCCTCCGAAATGATGGCAGACCAGCGCATGAGCGAATTCGTGCAGGACTATCACGACGAACAGTGCAGCGATCAGACTTGCGATGGTCGATACCTGCAGCAGGTCGACTGCACTGTAAGGAATTCTGCCCGGCAGTGAAAATAGCACCCATATTCCGAGCAGAATCAGCAGAGATGCCGCGATCACGAAATGCGGCGAGAAAGCAAACCGCAGTTTCTTATATAGTCTGTCGAGCAGTTGCTCTGGATTAAACGTCTCGAATCTGAGATGCAGGATCGACTTGCGACGCGACTTCTTCTTGTCCTCTTCAGATTTTTTGGAAAGAACATATTCGATTCTCGGCGTGTCGAGGAAAAGCATGTCGTCGAATTTGGTGGCGAATTTCTCGACGGCTTCCGGGGGAACCTTGATGTTGAGCCGGTTTTGCAGAATCCCGGCGATCTCTTCGGCAGTTGCCTGACCATCGAGAGATTCGAATATCACATATTCCGGCTCCCGCAATCGTATATACCTGCCGGTTACAGGATCGCTGATGATATAGAATGTCTGTCCCGATGCTTCCTGCTTCGCGACGCGAAGGTCTTCGCGTGTTTTTGGAAGGCTATTTGACATCACGACTTCGATATCTTGTCGAGCAACTTCTTGTGATACGATCTGAATATATGATTTTTGTTCAGTATGCCAACCAATTTGCGATCGTCTTCGCGCGATACGACAGGCAGGAATTCGAGATCGCGCAGGGCGAATTTCTCCAGAGCAGCATCGAGAGAGTTGTCAGGGTGGAGCACCGGAGGATTACTATGGCAAATATCCTGTGCTATCACAAGGCCAGCCAGCTCACGGCGATTCACAAGGATCGATCGAAGATCCTGAAAGGATAGAGTTCCGACCAGATTGCCTTTATAGTCGATTACCGGGAAGAAGCTCGAACGAGAATTCTCCATCACATTGAATACCTGATCGAGAGAGAGCACATCCCCAATAGTATCATAGTCAGAATCCATAACTTCGCTGACTTTGATCGACTCCATTACATCTTTGTCACGACCACCCCGCAGATTGATTCCTCTCCTGATCAGCTTGAGTGTATAGATAGACTCGTTAGTTATACGGCTCGCAACAAGAGTCGCTGAGACAACGACGATCATCAGCGGGAGTACAATCCTGTAGTCACCGGTCATCTCGAATATTATCAAAAGCGCGGTTATCGGGGCATACGTCGTGCCTGACACCACCGCCGCCATACCAACAAGAGCATAAGCCCCGGACGATGCGGTCACAGCCGGAAAGAGGTAATGTACAGCCTCACCGTAAAGCCCGCCTGCGATCGCGCCCATGAAGAGCGATGGCGCAAAGATCCCTCCGGAATTGCCGGAACCGAGTGTGAAAGACGTCGCGGCGATTTTGAGCAGCACCAGCCCAGCCAGCAGTTTGATCGAGAGATCGCCATTGAGTGCGTTGATGATTGTCTCGTAACCGTCTGAGAAGACCTGAGGAAAGAAAAATCCTATCGCACCGACCGCAAGTCCACCGATTATCGGTTTGATAGCACCCGGAATCTTGAGGCTGTCGAAGCGATCCTCAGTGAAGTAGAGCGTGTGGGTGAATGCCAGCGCCACGAACGCTCCTATTACGCCGAGGCCTATGTACAACGGAATCTCCCATGCCGAAACGAGGCTGTATGCGGGTACGACAAACGCCGGGTGATTGCCGAGAAATGCCCGCGAGATTACCGATGCGATCACCGACGAGAAGATCACCGGGCTGAATGTTCTGACGGCGTAATCACCTAGTATTATCTCGAGAGAGAATATCACGCCTGCGATTGGGGCGTTAAATACGGCTGATATGCCCGCTGCGGCTCCGCAGCCGACAAGAATCTTCACGCGTGAGCCGGACATATTAAAGAGTTGGCCGATTGTTGAGCCTATTGTCGAACCGATCTGGATGATCGGACCTTCCCGACCCGCAGATCCACCCGATCCGATGCAGACAGCCGATGCGAGCGATTTGGCTACTGCAACGCGCGGGCGAATGATGCCTCCCTTGAGCGCGACAGCTTCCATGACTTCGGGAACACCGTGCCCCCGGGCTTCCTTTGCAAAATTATATACGATGGGTCCTGCAATCGCACCGCCGATTGCCGGTATCAGAATCACCCAGAAATCACCGCTGGTAACCATGTGATTGAGGTAGAAAACACTGCGGCCGAAGAAGAGCTCCTTGGCGTTCTGGATAAGCCAGATAAACGCTACCGCCGCGAGGCCGGTCGATATCCCGACGACCGATGCGAGCACCAATATCAGCGCGGTTTCCGACCTTGTAACCTTTCGCGCAAACCGCTTGTAGAGCAGCCTTGCTAATCTCATGTAATACGCCATAACGGATTAGTATACAATCTTTTGAATTTGTGACAAGTTGAAATTGTGCGATCTCCAGCCATACTCAGAATGCACTAAGACAGGTATCACCACAAAACCGCTTGCTCTCGCCGTCAATGTCCATTACGTTGTTGGTCAATCTGACGGCGTCGGAGGCAAGGCTTGCTCAATACAAGGCAAATTAGGGAGAAATAGCTTCATGCCGAAATTCGACAAACTGCTGGTGCTCGATATCGATGAGACACTGGTTTACGCCACCAAAGAGAAGCTCGAACGAGATGAGGATTTTACGGTCGGGCCGTACGCAGTCTACAAACGGCCGGGGGTCGATGAATTCCTGACAAAATGCCTCGATTTGTTTGAGGTCGGCGTCTGGACTTCGGCGTCAGAAGACTACGCCACCGAAGTGATAGATCATCTGTTTGATGGCAAGAGAGAGCCGTCGTTTCTCTGGACGAGTGACAGGTGTACGAAATCATACGACTATGAACTGCAGCATCTTCAGTATATAAAGGACATCAAGAAGTTGAAACGCAAAGGGTACCGAAAAGAGAGCATCATCATTGTCGAGGACTCGAAAGAGAAGATGCAGCGTAACTACGGAAATGCCATTCTGGTCGGTGAGTACCTGGGCGATCGCAACGATTCCGAGTTGTCCGAGCTGCTGAAGTACCTCGAAGAACTCGGCTCGGTCGAAGATGTCCGCGCGGTTGACAAACTCAGATGGAAGAAAAAGACAAAATCAAAAGGTGATTATCTCAGTAAGTAGGCAGAACCACTCCGCTCTACTTCGGGATTCTGCCCTGCTATCTCAACCTGAAATGTGCGGCTGATGTGGACACAAGTCCTGAGTTTCGAAGGATCTGCCGCCCACAAGAACAACCTGATCGGCAAACCAATCACTGCGTTGTCTTCGCATCGACATTCACCGTGATCGCATCCGAACCGTCAGCCGCCACATCGACCGGCAGCTTCACGCGAATGTTGTCGAACATGCAGAGGCTCGATTTGTCGGGGCAGAAGTATATCACCGCGTCGATCTGCACCTCGGTCATTCCAGTGTGAGCATCGAGCTGAATCTCGTAAGGAAATGTCACCTCGGATGGTCTGTCGGCGACCTTGACGATGGAATTATCCGATGTTCTGACATCCACAAAAAACGGTGCGCCTTCGGAGAAGTGGTATCCTTTTGGAAGATCTACATCCAATACAATCCGTCCAGTTCCCGGTTTGATCTTCTGCGATGACAACTCGACCACTCTGCCCGCAAATGTCTCCATATCGTCGGGATGCAGCTTCTCAAGCCCGGAAAGCGGCAGTGTCGAGACTTCGCCGGTCTTGATGTCGACCACTCTGATCAGGTGATTATTGGTATCGGAGATATAGAGCTTGCCTCCAAGCACCGTGATTCCGCCCGGCTCGCTGAACTGAGCATCTGATGCTTTGCCATCGACATAACCGTGCTTTCCCGTCCCCGCGAATGTTCTACTGGTCTTCTCCCTGGGATCGATGATCTTGATCTTCGAATTGTAAGTGTCGGTGATGTATAGCAAACCGTCATGATAGACCACACCGAGGGGATGCTGAAGCCTGACCTTGCTGCCTTTGCCGTCAATATCACCATATTCGAACAGATCTTCACCGACAATCGTAGTCACATTGCCGTCAGGATCGAAATCCGCCGAGCGAATCGAACTCGTCTCGCTATCTGTAAAATAGAGCTTGTTGCCATCGGTGGAGAGGCCACTCGGTTGAGCGAGCGCAGCCTGCAACAACGGACCATCGATTCGCGCCTCACGCGCCGATCCGGCGAACGGTTCAGCATGCAGAGTCTTGAGGTCTGCCGACCAGAGTTGATGCGAACCTGCCATTGCAATATAGATAATGTCATCGTGAACCAGCATGTCCCACGGAGAATTGAGCGCTACACTGCGGCCATAGCAAGCTGGTTATAACCCCGCGCCTGAGAGCCGGTACCGAGGATCGTTGTCACCTCGCGGCTCTTGAGATCAGCCGCTCGAATCAGATGATTCTCTGTGTCTGCAATATAAAGAGTGTCGCCAGCGAGCGATACACCCTGCGGATGATTGAACGTAGCCATCTCAAACGAGCCATTTTCGCTGCCCACAGATCCATTGCCGATGACATCAAGTATCTCACCATCGGGGGAGATTATCAGGATGCGATTGTTATTGGAATCGGTGATGAACAACCGATTGCCTTTAGCATCAGCCTTCACTTTACCGGGATACGACAATACTGTGTTTGGTTTGTTTGATTTCTCGAGCGCGAACTCAACCGGACCGCGCTTCAATTCGCCTTTCGCACCGAAATAGTCGACTGCATTCTGAATGATCGGACCGAACACATCGTATGGTCCCTCGCCCGAATGAGTGCCGATTATTCTGCCGTTCGGGTTGATGAGCACAAACGTCGGCCATGCGCGAGCGCCGAAGAGATTCCATACGGCGAAGTCTTTGTCGTTAATCACAGGATGTTCGATTTCGTACCGCAGAATCGCCTGCCTGATCGATTCGGTCCCCTTCTCATTGGTGAACTTGGCAGAATGCACGCCAATGACCACCAGCTCATCGGCATATTTCTTTTCAAGCCGTTTCAGGTCAGGGATCACATGCATGCAGTTGATGCAGCAGAAGGTCCAGAAGTCGAGAAGGACAACTTTGCCTTTCAGGTCTTCAACCGTTAGTGGATGATCCGTGTTGAGCCATTCGAGGTTTGTCGGAAAGTCCGGCGCATGGACAGTCCCATCCAATAATTCGTCTTTCACTGTCGTATCTCCATCCGTTTGTTCCCCGCCACTAACTCCGCATGCTGTAAATAGAAAAGTCGTCAAAGATATGATCGCCACAATCCTGGCATCTCGAATAGTCATTCCTACCTCACTTGTCAAAACTCACCTACCGTGATTCAGGAACATATTGTGGACCGATATAGTTCACACAAAAGCGGGACTATTCCCGCTCTAATACAGTCGGGGGATTGACACAATGATAAGTGACATAACAAGATACAAATTCAGACTTGACTTCACTGATGAATTATATATCTTGGATTGCACTTATCCACAATTGTGAGTGTATGTGGACAATGTAGGAGGTAGCATGGCTGGATGTTGTGGTAGCGGAGGCGATAGCCGGAGCGCTGTAGATCAGAGAGAAGCTCCCGCCGACCGCACTGGGATTGATATTACAAAGAACGCAGCTTCGAAGATAAAGTCATTCCTTAAGACCGAGAAACTGCCTGTAGCCGATTATGGGCTCAGGTTGTCGGTTGACGGGGGCGGCTGCTCCGGATTTTCCTATTCGCTCGAATTAGATAAAGCAAAGGACGGGGACCTCGTATTCGAACGTCATGGCGCGCGAGTCATGATGCACCCGGAGACTTTGCAGTATGTTGACGGTTCGGTGTTTGATTATGTCGAGACTGTGCAGGGGGCCGGTTTCGCGGTTGACAATCCGAAGATCAAGCGATCTTGCGGCTGCGGCAACTCATTCGCCGTTTAGTCGCTCACATAGACTCTTTTCGTTTGCCTCTTTTCCAGATACGGCACCGATCATTAACGGTGCTGTTTTGATTTTGCACGTGATCAATCTGACATGTGGGCGGGGCAGACGTCCCGTCTGCCCGAATCATGTAGGGCAGCGATCCGAAGTCACGCAAGGCGTGACGGAGCGATCCTGCCTATTTCTTTGTCACGCAGAGGAATAAAATAATCAGAATCGCAGGGGTCGCGGCCCATAGGACTAGCCCTTGACGATCTTCGATTCCGGCTCCCGCCGCAGAAGATCCCGATCGTAATCATATGGCTTCTGCGGGCAGAGAAAATCTGGTACAAGAACCCACCGACAGTTCTCAAATCTCCAGCGCTGTATGGGCGACCTATACATTTTGCGATATATCCGACGCCATTTTAGGAGTGGATGGCGATAAGGATAAAACCTCCTATAATGCATGCATGATTCGAGTAGAATTTCTTTGTCTCGCAGGTTCACGCTATCGCCGAGGATTTCCCTAATTCGTTTCATAAGGTTTATGTTCCCCCGCATTTCCTTGTTGGTAGCTGGAAAATACCATATCCTGTGTCCCGAATAAGCGCCGATGCCGGCATCATCGCAGTGATGTGCTACGCCATCGATCAACAGCCTGAGAATGACGGTACCTTCAGCGTCAGTCTTTGAGGTGTTTTCTATTCGCGGTCTTGTGCTTTTCACGCACGAACCATCATCCGGAACCAGTATTGTCAGAGTAGGTCTACTCATATGGTCGATATGGAACAATGCGACGCACACAGCCAAAAGAAGGAGCGCCCACGAAACGCACGTTGTCCAATCAAATGTACTTGATGAATGTTCCCCAGCGTTGCTATCATTAAGTATTACTTTAGTATTATATTCACGGGATTTCCCGTTAACAGGCAGTCGATCTGCAAGACTCGGCGCGAGCGCCGACACACCGCAGGAATCGACAATGTTTGAATCAGAGTTGACAGCGACGGGGGCCGAAAGGCCTTCCGCTTGCGCTGCAACAATACATAAGGCGACTACGATTATGAAATGCAAAAAGTGAGAACAATGCATAAGTTATGACCTCGCTTACGATTGGCCGTCAGGAACTCTTGCTTGACGACACAGTACCGTCGGTCAGCATCCTTGCGATGCTGACTACTCTCTCTGCATCACCAATCCCTGTCCGCGATAATATCTTCGAAATCACAATTATCATACAACGATCTCACTATCGTGTCAAGGCAAATGCTGCTGCGCTGAGTGCTGCGTTGGCGCACGAGGATGTACGTCCACCGCAGACTATGGGACTACGGAGTATTTGAGTTTTAACCGTTGTCTTGCATTGATAAGCTTCTCCGCGTACCACTTTGCATTTCGTGTCGGATCAATAAATTTGAATCCCAAGTTCATATCATCGAAGTGATCGATCTCCTCATGTGGACAGAAGCCAATAAATACGTCATTGGCTTCGAATCCCAATTGTCCCTCTGACTTCGGTTGTCGCCATTCCCTCTCCCAGATGAAGTTCACATCTCCGCTCTGTGGATTAGATGCAGCAGGAGGCTGGATCTTCTTTCCGAATACCGCCATAAGCGGCAACAGTCTCTTGGCCTCATTCCGGCGAGTCTCACAAAGGGTACACATAGCCTGGAATAGTGCGTCAGAGTTTCCGCGTATATTGTTGATGTATAACACTGGACTTACTCCTCGGTCCGCGAGACGTTCTTTCAAGAATGCCAGCCCGTATGGTTTGAGGTCGACTCCTCGATACGATATCTCAAGAAGTGAATGCACTTCGTTTAATGGGGTCTCGGTGAAGCAAATCGCTGAGAATAAGTCCTGCTTTTCTGCCTCCGTAAGGCTTGATGTCAACATACCGAATCGAGCATCGCTGATAAGTTGATCGCTGCAGAGTAGTTGCTTTTCCGTCAGGATTTTCGTCAAATTTTCTTTCGCCGATCTACCGCCAGATTCATCCTTTGTCAAGTGAACCAGAAAGGGAGACAGATCTGAGCGGAACCGAAGTATGCTGTCTATGTCGCGCATCCGTCACCTTCCTGTCGACCGAACTGCGGGCCGGAATCCCAGCGATGCTGACTACTCTCTCTGCATCACCAATCCCTGTCCGCGATAATATCTTCGAAATCACAATTATCATACCACGATTCCGCAATCGTGTCAAGCCAAATGCTGCTGCGCTGAGTACTCGTCGTTACGCGAGACCTGCACCGACCACAATGAGAGGTCGGGATAGATTCCGTTTTGCAACGGAATGACAACGCGTACCGCGTTGTCTCGGCCTTGTGCGCGGTCTTGTGCGCGTCATTCCGGCGAACGGCATTGTGGATAAACCCCGAACCACGTCATTGTGAGCGAAGAGTGGCAATCTCGGTCAGATGTGGACATCTGCCGCGCACTTGATGTGCGAGCAGAGGCTGTGCCTCTGCGTTCTTCTATGAAATATTCACAGGAGCACAGCCCCTGTGTGCACTTTGATGCGGCATAGAGATCGCCACGTCGCTTCGCTCCTCGCGATGACGATTTCTCCGGGAATGGTGACCTATCAACAAGCTCGAACGCCGGAATCCAGAAGTACATCTCCACTCAAACAAGAAAAGCTCCCGCGATTATGCGGGAGCTTCTTTCTATCCAATAGAAATCAATTCGGCTTAGTACATGTCGCCGTAGCCGCCCGGAGGCATTCCAGGGCCACCACCCGACCCACCGTCTTTCTTCTCCGGCATGTCGGTGATCATTGCTTCGGTGGTCAGCAGCAGGGACGAAATCGATGCTGCATTTTCCAACGCCGAGCGTGCGACCTTGGTCGGATCGATCACGCCATCCGCAAACATATCGACATACTTGTCCGTTTCTGCGTTGTAGCCGTAAGCGCCTTTGTTCTTGCGCACCTGGTCCAGAACTATCGAACCCTCGACACCGGCATTCTCGGCGATGAAACGCAACGGAGCTTCAAGTGCCTTGCGAATGATGCTGACGCCGACTAGCTCGTCGCCTGTGAGCCCGAGATCATCAAGGAACGGGACTACACGCAGGAATGCTACGCCGCCGCCCGGAATGATTCCTTCTTCGACAGCCGCGCGAGTTGCATGAAGAGCATCCTCGACACGCGCCTTCTTCTCTTTCATTTCTGTTTCTGTGGCAGCGCCTACATTGATCACCGCAACACCACCCGCCAGCTTGGCGAGGCGTTCCTGAAGTTTCTCGCGGTCGTAGTCTGACGTCGTGTCTTCGATCTGCCTGCGGATCGACTCGATCCGGCCCTTGATGTCTTCGGTTTTGCCAGAGCCTTCGACAATCGTAGTGGTGTCCTTGTCGATCGTGATCTTCTTGGCATGTCCCATATCGGAAATGACCGCATTTTCGAGTTTGAAGCCGAGTTCCTCGGAGATGACCTTGCCACCGGTGAGGACTGCGACATCTTCAAGCATCGCTTTGCGGCGGTCGCCGAATCCGGGAGCCTTGACGGCGCAGATCTTGAGAGTGCCGCGCAGCTTGTTGACTACCAGCGTGGCGAGAGCTTCGCCTTCGACGTCTTCTGAAACGATCAGAAGCGGTTTACCTGTCTGTGCAATCTTTTCGAGAACGGGGAGAAGGTCTTTCATCGACGAAATCTTTTTGTCGTGAATCAGAACATAGGCATCTTCAAGTTCCGCCTGCATCGATTCCGGATCGGTAACGAAATAGGGGGAGAGATAACCGCGGTCGAACTGCATACCTTCGACAACTTCAAGAGTAGTGTCGGTCGTCTTGGCTTCTTCGACTGTGATGACGCCATCCTTGCCGACTTTCTCCATAGCCTCGGCAATGAGATCACCTATCTGCTTGTCATTATTGGCGGAAATCGAACCAATCTGGGCAATCTCGATCTTACCGGAAACCGGTCTCGAGAGCTTCTTGATCTCCTCGACAGCTTTAGCTACAGCGATGTCGATTCCACGCTTGACTGCCATCGGGTTCGCGCCAGCGGTAACATTCTTGAGGCCTTCGGCATAAATCGCCTGGGCGAGAACTGTAGCGGTAGTGGTGCCGTCACCGGCGATATCGGAAGTCTTTGAGGCAACTTCGCGTAACATCTGCGCACCCATATTCTCGAAACGATCTTCAAGCTCGATTTCCTTGGCAACCGTCACACCATCTTTAGTGACTGTCGGTGATCCGAATTTCTTGTCGAGGATAACATTTCGGCCCTTCGGGCCAAGCGTTATCTTCACTGTATTGGCCAGCTTGTCGACACCCTTCTTGAGTTTGTCACGAGCTGCTGCCTCGTATTCAATCATTTTTGCCATTGTCTATATCTCCTATTCGTTACTGAATGATTGCCAGGACATCGCTTTCGCGCATGATCAAGTACTCTTGATCCTCAAACGTGACCTCGGTTCCGGAGTACTTTCCGTAAAGAACCTTGTCGCCGACCTTCACATCGAGGTTGATCTTCTTACCGTCGTCTGTTATGCGGCCGGGACCGGCTGCGACGACTTCACCCTGCACTGGCTTTTCCTTGGCCGTATCGGGAATGATGATTCCACCCTTCTTGACCTCAGTCTGCTCAAGCGCTCTGATCATGATTCGATCTGCCAACGGCTTGATATTCATTCCAATTTCCTCCACATAGTGTTACTGGGATTCCTGTATCCATTCAAAGCTGTCTAATAAACTCACTCTTGTTAGCACTCACTTGCATCGAGTGCTAACAATTGGCGAATATAAAGGTTCCAGAAATCTTGTCAAGCGATTTTTCGCGATTATTCTAGCTGGAGATTAGACTCGCAACTCTTTCAGCAGCTTTCGCATACGCGCCTCCCTCGCCTAACAACACTGGAATTCGCGCGATTTTGGAGCGAATTGCGTCTGAATTAGCATCATTTTCAAGGATTTTCCGGATTTCCGCAGAAATTTGCCCCGGATCGACATCCTCCTGGATCAATTCCGGATAGACAGTCTCACCGCTTATGAGATTGGCCAATGCGATGTTATTCACCGTAACTACACTCCTGGCAATCAGATACGTCAGCCAGTTGGTGCGATATAGCACAATTGCAGGTGTCTGGCAGATCGCCGTATCGACCGTGGCTGTGCCGGATGCCACAAGTGCAAGGTCGGAAGCGCTCAGCAGCGTATGAAGATTCCCGTTGAAGGTATCCGCTTCGACACCATTCTCGGAGATGAACCTGGAAACAAGATCGTTCTGCTGAGAGTTTGCAGGGCGGCAGAGGATTTTCACCTCATGTCCCTGCAGTCGATACAGTCGCAATCCCGCCAGCATTCGTGGTAGGATTCTCACAATCTCCTGCAATCTCGATCCCGGAAGAACCGCAATCAGTTTCTCATCCTGACCAAGACCGATGGACTTCCGAAATTCATTCCGGCTCAAATCCGGCTTGGCGAGGTCAATCAGCGGATGACCGAAATACTCGACATTGAGACCATGTTGCTCAAAAAACTCCGGCTCGAAGGGAAGAATCGAGATGAATTTCGCATTCCACCGTTTCATTCTTTCGATCCTGCTCTTATGCCACGCCCAGACCTGAGGAAGGATGTAATAGACAAACGGAATCTCGAGTTCGTTCAGCTTCTCGGCGAATTTGAAATTCATGCCGGGATAGTCGACCAGAACCGCAGCATCGGGAGGATTGTCAGAAAGACGCCCATTAACCTCATGAACGACCCGTCGGAAGTATGGGAGCTTTCTTATTATCTCGACAAATCCCATAGTAGAGAGCTGATCGACATGATAGAGTTCGTCGATGCCTTCTGCTTTGAGTCTGTCACCACCAAGCCCCCAGAATGAAAGATCGGGTAGGAGCTTCTTCAATTCACCGACAAGTCCGGCGGCATGCAGGTCTCCCGAAATCTCACCCGCCGATATGAATATTCGTTTTGTCACCTGAGCTGCAATTGGAGTTTGTCGAGTCCAGCCTGTGCGATTTTCTCGATCTCGGCGGCGATTGTCAGCGCCCGGAGACCATCCTCACCCGACACCGCAACAGGTCCATCGTTAGTGACCGCATCGATGAAAGATTCGAGTTCTGCGGTCAGCATGTCGTACGGTTCAATGTTCGGCTTGCTGTACGCGATCTTCTTTCCGGCATCGCCGTAGTCGACCGTGGTCGTGAATCCCGGAGCTTCCGCCATCGTTTCACCGCTGTCGAGAAGATTGTAGACTGCCGCCGACGGTGCGCTGAAATCGATCGAGATGTAGCCTTTGGTCTGGAATATCCGCAGTTTCCGCATCGGTTTTGCGGAGATTCGCGAGGCGGTAAGATTCGCGACACATCCCGACTCGAATGTCAGCCGCGCATTCGCGATATCCATGTGATCAGACACGACCGCAGCCGCCGAAGCCTGTATATCGACCACTTTCGATTTTGTCAGAAAGAGGCAGAGATCGATGTCGTGAATCATCAGATCGAAAATGACGGCGACATCGAGGCCGCGAAAATTAAACGGCGCGAGGCGATGTCCCTCGATGAATGTCGGATGTGAAATCTTGTCTGCGAGCGCGATCACCGCCGGATTGAACCGTTCAATATGCCCAACAGCCAGCTTGAGGTTCAGCTTGTCGGCCAGATTGATCATCTCGCGAGCTTCATCGACCGTGGCCGCGATCGGTTTCTCGACGAAGAGATGTTTGCCCGCGTTGAGTATTTCTATTGCGCATTTGTAATGCTCCGATGTCGGCGCCACAAGCGATATCGCGTCGCACTCGGCAATCAACTCCTGCGCATCTGTGAATGCCTTTGTGTTGTTGTCTGCCGCTGCCGCCTCAGACTTCTCGCTGAGTATATCATAGCACCCGACCAGTTCGCACGATTCGAGGTTCGACAGAACCCGCACATGCGCTTTGCCGAGATGCCCGACCCCTATCACACCGATTCTTGGTTTATCTGTCACACGTCCTCCCTGTGCGAGTCAGAATACGCAAAGCGGGAGCGATTGTCAAAGGTAAGTTGGGGGAGCACGTAGGTCAAACCCCTGCGGTTTTGACATCTTCAATTCATTCGTGCTCCAACGAAATGAGCGGCATCAAGGCATTTACCTTGACAGAGTTGGGCGATGGCGATATTATGAATCTGATTTCGTGATTGTATTGACATTTAAGGGCTGGTAACATCAGTGGAATGGTAAGGTTTGCAGGAAATATGACCAGCAAAGCCCTCTGGGCATGGGAGCACACCGCATGACCAAAGACCCAGCAAGCAAGAGCGGTGGCTTCGGATGTAGCATCGGCTGCGGAACGTTCATAGTAATCTGTCTGTTCGCCTCCCTGATCTTCGGTGTGAACGTGGATGAAATGCCTCACGCAGTTTACTACGTCGCTGTCTTGATTGCGGTTGTCGTTGCTGTTCTTGCATACCGGTACCAACGTGGATTGTACACAGACCTTGAGAAGGTCGATCTGCTCGATGACGAAGTGGAATTGTACAGGACACCGGCCACTTACTATGGTGGTCACAAGACGCAGGGTGAGAAGGCTGATGTCCAGTTGATACTGACATCAAAGCGAGTCATCGCGAGACCTCTCGGCGCACCCGTCTTTCTGATGTATGTTGACTTGACATCCGTTACGGATTTTGGAATGGACACGAAGGAAAGACTGACCGCAGCTCGAATGCTTCTCGTAGGTATTCTTGCGTTTGCTATGAAGAAGCAGGATAAATACTTGTGGATCAAATATACAGATCGAAATGGATTCGAGCAGAATCCGGTGTTCGGCAGTGATTTTCACCACCAGCTTTCGGAATTTCAGAGTAAGTTGTATAGCGCGATCGCAAATGCACGCGCCGAATGACGTATCTGGCTGCCAACAGGTCATGTGTATGTCGGAGTGCGATTGACACTGAGTCTACCCGGGGAGTGGATGAGTATTCACTGAGAGCGGGAAATTCAAGGCCAGCATCATGAAAGCTAATGATCTTGACTACGTTGTTGAGTCTGACGGTCTCCGGTTCGAACTTTCAGGCAAACCAATATTACTGCACAATCAGCACAGGTGGATATTGTCAATAATTCACTGGGCGCAGCAGCAAAACATTCTGTACCAGCCCTGTACAATAGTAAGTCTTGATGCGCATCGCGACTGGGCAGGGTATCGCAAGTACACCGGTACTGAATCCAGTCTCTGGAAGAAGATACTAAGTGAAGGAGTATCTCATCGGCAACTGCAGGAGTATCTGACGGATGACATAGATGACAATGGACAGTGGATAGTAACTGGTGCAGACTTCGGTCTAATAGACAATGCATTCTTGATTGGCGGACAGCTCGAACATGATGACGACAAAAGACCATTCTGGCATAGGAGTACCGATCACAATTCCTTGGATCGAGATCTGAGCTTGTTTCTAGCTGACTATAATGATGTCAGACATGAAGTGATTCCCCTTCGGATTTACGTCGAGGAAGAGCTCGGCGGCCAGTGCATTAATGTGTTGGCTGAGACCTTCGACTCTGATATCGAGAAAAGGAGATGGTTACTCTGTCGCGACCGGATCAAACAGATGAAGAGCTGTCAGTTTCTGGCCACAATAGACTTGGATTTCTTCATAGCCAAGTCCGACAGTAAGCACAGCGAGCTCTGGACAGAGCAAGCTCTAATCAGGTTTCTATCGATGGACCTAGGCGACAACGTTGGCAGAGAATCTATGACTATCGGTGACATGTTAAGGGAGGTTATTCACGAAGCGGCCTTAGTTGTGATCGCTGCGGAACCGAAATACACCGGTAGTCAAGCTAACATCCACACTGCCCTGCGATGGATAGAGAATCATCTAGGCTTGGCTCTTCCTCGCAGTTGGACTTCCTAGGCGATGTAGGTCAAAACCCCTGTGGTTCTGACATCTTCAATTCATTCGCCAAATTCCCCAGAAAGATATTCCGGCTCCCGCACACCCCAATCTGGCGCATAGTATCCTCTCTGGAGATAATCGTGAATCGATGAATGCGGCCAATCGAAAGGGCTTCTTACCAAACCATGCTTCACCGGATTGTAATGGATGTAATCAATGTGTCGATTCATGTCATTCTGATCGCGAATGATATGATCCCAGAATCGATACTGCCAGATTCGTCCGGAGACCATCCCGATGCGACCTCTCAGGCGTGTTGAATATGAGAGCTTGAGCCGGCACATTAGCGCAGATGGATTCTCCCTTTCTGCCAGCACAATCATGTGGAAGTGGTCGGGGAGGATCACCCACGCGATCGCCTCAAACGGACTGCGTTGCTGCGTAGATTCGATTGCTTCGCGGAAGAGATCGATATGTTTTGCGAGGAGGGGTTTGCGGTCGAGTGTGACATTTGTGAGAAACACAGGATTTCCCTCATTGAAATACCGACGTAAATTTGACATGCGATCAGATGAAGACGTCAAAACCACAGGTGTTTTGATATTATGAGAAGGCCGCTCGGCCAGGATATATTATCCTGACCGTGTAAACCCTTAGCAGAGGAGCGGCCATGTTGGATACATATCTTGGTATCGACGTACACAAGAAACTGTGTGTATACACAGAGCTTGATTCAAGGGGTAATGTAGTAAGTAGGGGGAAGTTCGGCAACAACATAAGTGAGGTGAGTGACTTTTCCGCGCGGGCAGGAATCCTTTCCTGCTCGGAATACATACAGGTCAGGAATCTCAGCATTGCATGCAGGCACTCCGCTCCCGCGCATCGTTCAAATTACCTCTTGAATTTGAAGTAGCGAGTCGGTACATTCCCGATCAAAGTTAGTATGCCGCAAATGGGCTGGTTTCAGTTCCTGAACCAACTGCACTCGTGAGGAAGAAGATGAAAGCCGGTAGAAGCCACGATCCTTCGAAGTTTGCTCTTGCAGTATTCGTAGCGCTGGTCATATTCTGTATTGCGCAGCTTTCATGGTGGATTGTCTTCCAGATTGAGCGCACAAGCGAAGTAACTCAGACTCAGCTCGAGTTGCTCAATCTCAGGATTGGTCAAGTCATAAACATAGCAAATAACGACTTCCTGAACTGTGTCAAGATCGCTGACGAGGCAGTGAGGCTCTCATCCGGGGACACCGAACTGCTGCAGAGCGAGCTTGACCGCCTCCTCTCCGATCCGGCAGTAATCGGTTATTCGATAACTGATTCAGGTGCAGCCCAACGATCTGGTGGTAGAATAGACTCGACCCTTCACGCTATAGTCTCCAATGGCTGCATCATCTACTTCGATGCCGAGTATCCCCGCCTTCTCTTCCCGAGTCAGCTTGCCGAGGATCTGGCTTTTTCGATTGAGGGCATCCATGACGGCAGCGAATCGACGTGGGTCGCATCCGATATGATTCAGGTGCCCGATGCCATTCAAGAGAGTCTCGACTCTGAAGCGCACCGTCGCATTATGATGTTCCTCTCGGAGGGCGGCTTCTTCCTGCTCTTGATTCTGTTCGGTGCGTATCTGATTTATCGCGCTCTGCAGCGATCGGAAGATCTAAAGTTCCGTCAGCAGCATTTTCTGCAGGCTGTCACTCACGAGTTTCGCGCACCGTTGACATCGCTGCGCCTTTATCTTGAAGCCCTTCAATCGGGAAATGTCGATGAGCAGCTCGCGGCGGAGCTGTTTCCCAAGATGCTCGATGATTGCGAGCGTCTCGATGGACTTATTGACAATGTTCTCGAAGCAGGTCACTTCGGAAAATCAGGCTACGAACTCAACCTTTCGGAGACTGACCTGTCTGACGATCTCAACGAATACCTCGATGGTCTCGAACCGCTGGTAACAAGACTTGATGGAAAGATGCACAGGAGTGTAGAAGAGAAGGTCACGGTGAAATCGGACTATCAGGCTCTGAGACGAGTAGTCCGGGCGCTGATCGACAATGCGCTCAGATACTCGCCGCCAGACAAACGCACAATTGAGGTCAGTTTGAAGAGGGTGGAAGAGTCTGCAGAGATACGCATTACCGATCATGGCATAGGAGTTTCTAAAGACGAACAAGCCAGGATATTTGATCGATTCTATCGTGTGAGCGACAATTATGCACGAGGCGTCAGCGGCACCGGTCTCGGTTTGTTCCTGGCACGAGAAATTATCGAGGCGCACGGAGGGAATATTGTGGTGCACTCGAAAGGGCAGGACCATGGGTCTGCATTCATCATTACACTGCCGTTGCAGGAAAAATGAAGAAGAGAATTCTAGTCGTCGAGGACGAAGAACACATTGCAGATGGCCTGAGAATCACTCTCGAGGCTGAAGGTTATGAGACTGTGGTCGCGGCCGACGGTAACGCTGCCCTGGAGTTATGGCGAAATGGAGCTTTTGACCTCATAATCCTCGATGTTATGCTTCCCGGCACAGATGGCCTCGAAATCTGCAAGACCATCCGCGGTAGCGGGGACAGGATTCCAATCCTGTTCCTTACGGCGCGAGACCGTGAGGACGATCGCATTGCCGGACTGCTGGCGGGTGCCGACGACTATCTCACAAAGCCTTTCAATCTGAAGGAGTTGCTGTTAAGAGTGGCTGCTATGTTCCGCAGGCAGGTCTGGTACGGCACATCAACACTCGACAGCGAGCGATATTCGTTTGCCGATTTCTGGATTGACTTCAAATCATATCGCGCAAAGGGTGTTTCAGGGGAGGAGGAGTTGTCGCAGAAGGAATGCATGATCATGAAATTCCTGGTCGAACATGCCGAAGAAGTTGTCACGCGCGACATGATCCTCGACGCCGTCTGGGGATACAATCTCTATCCATCGTCCCGCACTGTCGACAATTTCATTGTGCGACTGAGAAAACTTTTCGAAGAGAACCCCTCGCATCCGCGTTATCTCCACACTGTTCGAGGCGCGGGCTACAGATTCACACCATCGGGTGACACAGATAATCAGTAGTTGACTGGACATCATCACGGGAAGCAACTGATCGTGGCGATCTCAAATCCGAATGCACGCCGGAACTTTTTGTATGAAGTCTAAGTTTTTGTTGTCAACTGATATAGTAATCGCTGTAACTTGTACCGCGTGGTTCAACTGAGCGTGTCTCTCAATATCGTTTCCGGGATAATTCGAGTATGGACGGTCTGAAAGAGAATTTTGCGAGAATTTGGGAGCTTGACCCGAATCTGACCAGTAAGCTAATCGCTTCAGCGATTGTGGTAGTTATTCTGGTTATCATACATCTTGTCATTATCAGGGTACTCAATAGAAAAATCGAGGACATCCGCGTCCGCTATAACTGGCGCAAAACCACAACGTATGTTCTGGTTTTAGTCGGCATGTTGATTACAGGCAGAATTTGGTATTCCGGATTTCAGCCTCTGCTCACATACCTCGGTCTTCTCTCTGCCGGCATCGCGATTGCTTTACGTGATCCTCTGGTCAATCTTGCGGCTTGGCTTTTCATTGTCTGGCGACGTCCCTTCACGGTCGGCGACAGAATAGAGGTTGGAACATACAAAGGGGACGTGGTCGACCTGCGCATTTTCCAATTCACTCTTATGGAAATAGGCAACTGGGTCGACGGGGATCAGTCCACAGGCCGTGTGATCCGTATTCCCAATGGCAAAGTCTTCACCGAGATGCTCGCCAATTACAGCAAAGGCTTCCGATACATATGGGACGAGGTACCGGTGCTGGTAACTTTCGAGAGCAACTGGAAGAGGGCCAAGGAGATTCTGACTGAAATCGGAAAGAAACACGCCGAGCATTTGACAGAAACCGCCGCGAACAAGGTGCGAGAAGCCTCCTCTCGCATGATGATTTTCTACAAGACGCTTACGCCTACAGTTTATACATCTGTAAGAGATTACGGTGTACTGCTGACTATTCGTTATCTATGCAAACCGCGTGAACGGCGTGGCGCGCAGCATGCAATCTGGGAAGATATCCTGAACAAGTTCGCGGAGTGCAACGACATTGATTTCGCGTATCCAACGATGCGCCGCTACAACAATACTCAAGAGGGCAAACCGGGAGCTCGCGCGAGTCTTCCCGGCCTAACACCCGGCCAGCCTCAAATTCCTGACGAAGATTAGCGAGGTTTGACTATTGGAGCAGAACACGAAAGGGGAATTAGGTACATTTCTGGGTGTATACACGCCCACAATCCTCACCATTCTCGGCGTGATTATGTATCTGCGCTTTGGATGGATTGTGGGAAATCTCGGCTTAGTCAAGACACTGGTCATAGTTGTTGCAGCAAACTTGATCACTCTCGTGACAACTCTCTCTTTTTCCTCGATGGCAACAAACATGAGAGTCGGCGGTGGCGGGGCGTACTTCATCATCTCCCGCAGTCTCGGTCTCGGCATTGGCGCAGCAATCGGCATACCGTTGTTTCTATCGCAGGCAGTATCCATAACGCTTTACTCGTACGGTCTTGCTGAAGCACTGGGAATCATCTGGCCTGCAGTGTCGCTGCTTCCAGCGTGCATCATAATCATCCTCGTCGTGACAGCGGTCTCGTTGTATGGAGCGAGATTCGCGCTCAAAACGCAGGTGCCTTTGCTGATTCTGGTAGGCATTTCGCTTGTCGCGTTGGCCATAGGTGCCGCTACAATCATGAGATCAACAGAGGTTCCGATTGCTGTCGAACCAATGAGCAACATAGATTTCTGGTACGGCTTCGCAGTTTTCTTCCCGGCTGTTACGGGAGTCATGGCAGGTCTCAGCTTGTCAGGTGATCTCAAGAACCCCACCAAAGCGATTCCGTTCGGTGCAATTGCCGCGACTCTTACCGGCTTCGCCGTTTACATGATAATACCGATACTCCTGTTCTTTTCCGCCACTGCGGAACAATTGCAGACCGATGCTCTAATATGGCTCAAGATCGCTCCGTTCAGTGTTTTTCTGATCCTTCCCGGTCTATGGGGAGCTATCCTTTCATCAGCGGTAGGATCCGTGCTGGGTGCGCCTCGCACACTGCAGGCCATTGTCAGAGATCAGGTTTCAAAACAGAGTGTGCGATCATTCGTATCAGGCAATGCGGGAATCAGAGTCGCGCTACTTCTCTCAGCCTCAATCGCAATAGCTTCGGTCTTTCTCGGTGACCTCAATGCGGTGGCTCAGGTAGTCACGATGTTCTTTCTCACCGTCTACGGCACGATCAACATTGTCGCCGGTCTGGAATCCCTCAGCGGTGATCCATCATGGCGACCCAGGTTCCGGATTCCATGGTTTGTCAACATCGCCTGCGGTCTGGCTTGCTTGTGGGTGATGTTTCTTATCAGTCCTCTCGCGAGCGTAGTTGCGATTGCGATAGAGATCTTCCTCTGGCTCTTCTTTGCAAGAAGAGAGCAGAGAGCGACATGGGGAGATGCAAGACGTGGCCTGTATGAAGCAGTTCTGCGCTGGGCGCTCATCAGGCTGTCCAGACGCTCCATGAGCGCGCGAAATTGGCGTCCGCACGTGCTGGTTTTTGTGGATGACGCACGGAAGAAACTCGATCTTATTAAGTTTGCTTCATGGTTCAGCCAGAATCGCGGCGTGGTCACTGTCTGTGAGTTGGTCGTAGGCGATCTTCTGCAAGAAAGTATCGACACCGAAAGCAGGCAACAAACGACGACCGAGCTCATGCTATCTGAAGACCTTACCGTGTTTGTAGAGGTCGACGTGGTCGACAATGTTGTTCATGGCATCGTGGACGTTTCGCAAGCGAACGGTATTGCCGGTTTCGCGAGCAATACGATCGTACTCGGCTGGCCAAAAGACCCAAATCGTCTCGCGGAGTTCATTGTGACTGCGAGGCGGCTGGAAAGAATTCAGAAATCGGTGATTATCGGGAAAATCAATCCTCAGCACATATTCCCGATCAGGAAAGCCTCCCGGGAGATTCATGTCTGGTGGGGCGGTTTGAAACAGAACGGCGATCTCATGCTTCTGCTGGCATACCTGCTAACCCGCAATCCAGAGTGGCGAGGGACAGAGCTCAAAATCATGTGCGCCGCCTCCAATGAGTTTTCCCAGCAGAACACTGTTCGATATCTGGAGTCACTGCTTAAGCAGATTCGAATCGATGCGGAGTGCGATGTTTTCATCCGACCTGAAGGTGTCAAGATAGGTCAATTGATTCAGGAACGCAGTGCAGATGCTGACGCTGTGTTTCTCGGCCTGGCTGTCCCGGAGCCGGGAGAGGAACTGAACTACGCCCACCGTCTCGAAGGCATCTGCGGCGACCTCCCTGTAGTCTTCTTCGTCAAGAATTCCTGCGTATTCGTGGGAGAATTGCTCGAACCTGACGAACTCGAACCGGAGTAGCCTCATATTAGAATGACAGGAATGCCCCCGCCCCGGATAACCTCATTGCATACCGCCTGAGCAACTTCCCTCTTGACAAGCAGACCGTATTATCTATACTTTCTCGTAGATTGTTCTTAGTCGCATAATTAGTAACAGCACATTTCTAATATCTATCGGAGGTTGCCATGAAACGCGAAGCCCTGCGTAATTTCAGGACACTTGCTGTCATGTCATTAGTGACAGTGGTGTTGCTGCTGACTGTGCCCGTAATGGCGCAGGACATTGGATATCCCGACACGGTTCGATACAGCCCACAACAGTCTACATGGACACTTGATACTTACGGAGAAACACATTCAATCGAGCTATGGACGCGGTGCGATGACATCAATGTATTCGGAGCTACACTCGGATTCAGGCTGACAACCAGCACCGGCGGCGGCACCGGACATGATGATTCACTGATTGTCGTCGACACATTCCTGTTCTCTATGAGTGCAGACTTTCTTATGTGCAACCTGAGCGCACTCGATTCTGCCAGCCTGCCTCAGTCAGTTCACAGTCAGTTCAACGGATGCATGCTGGATATTGTAAACGTTTTCAGCGGTCCGCTCTTCTTTCCGCCCGGCAATACCACCAAAATCGGTACTATGAAGATCAGGTCCCTCAATCCAACACAACTTCCACAGCAATTTGATATAACAGTAGATTCAACCTGGTTTCCACCTAATACCGAGTTCGTCTTCGCACCGTCCCCCGGAACTCCCTTTCCACCTCAGTTTACCGGTGCGACCGTCCATGTCGATAACATTCTCGGCGGCACCGATCCGGTCATTCAACTCGACCCAACCACAATCGAGTTCATAGCCACCGAAGGCGAAGGCAATCCCCCGACTCAGGTGGTCAATATATCCAACGCTGGCACGGGATTACTCCAGTGGACAGCAGGTGATGATGCTCCATGGCTGGTGTTATCGCCTACCTCAGGTATGGGCGACGGTTCAATAACGCTTCACGCATATACCTACGGATACACTCCTGGAACATACTTGGCGATGATGACGGTTGCGGCGTATGCCGAAAATAGCCCACAATATGTGACCGTATCACTGACAATCAACGAAGCGATCCCGGTTATAGAGCTTGATAAGTCGAGCATGTATTTTAGTGGAATCACGCTTGGTCCCAACCCAGCCACTCAGACGTTCTCTATAACAAACGTCGGTGACGGCACTCTCGACTGGGCCGCTACCGACGACGCAACATGGCTGACTTGTGATCCCTCTTCCGCAGTGGGTGATCGGACGGTTACAGTAGAGATCGATAAAACCGGGCTATCTGCCGGGATACACACTGCGACAATCAGTGTCGAAGATCCTTCAGCGTCGAACTCCCCTCAGGAGATCGCAGTGACATTAGAGCTTCTTGATACGCCACCGGTGATAGCAGTCGACAAGAGCTTCCTGTTTTTCGAGAAAGTGATTGGCGAGCCCGATCCGTCTGCACAGACACTAACGATCTCGAACGTCGGCGGACAATCCCTCGATTGGACAGCCACCAAGACCAACCTTTGGGTCGTGTTGAGTGCCAGTTCCGGCATCGCACCATCGACTATCAATGTCAGTGTCACCATCACGCCGACAACGACGGATTATTACTTTGATACGATCATGGTGAGTGGTGATGCGTTGAATTCGCCGGAAATGACGATTATCTGTCTCTATGTTAATCAAGGGCCGTTCGATTGGGGAGACGCCGATTGTTCGGGCGCGGTCGACATCGACGATGTCGTATATATGATCGCATACATTTTCGCAGGCGGCCCGCCCCCCGGCGACCCGGATGATAATGGCATACAAGATTGCTCATAAGAGCATAGTTCGCTTCGCAATGGTCGGTGTACATTCATGTGCACCGACCGTTGTTGGCACACTTGGAGCGTTGGTCGATTCCACGTTCATCGCTCGCGTCTCACCCAAGGCTGTCGACCTGCAACTGCGCCTCGGCGCAGTTGATTTCCCTTGGAATATTCGGGGCAATCCGTTATAGAGATAGTAGGCAGGTTGATCCTTAATTGTGTGCGGGCAACACGGTTGTCCGCACGGGCTTGCCGGGACTTGAAAGGGAGGAACAGATGAGACAGTTCATCATCACATCTATTCTCGTAATCTCTGTGAGTGTGCTTGCACTCGCGGATGATTACATCCGCATCGACTCCGACTCGGTCGGCGCCGGTACGACAGCGAATCTCGATTTCTACATCACTCGCCAGTGCGTGGTGGAGGGCTACCCGGATCTGCCAGGCGCTTCGAATGGCTTTTCACTAACCGCTACCGGCGGCGCGACATTTACGTACGACAGCTTGATTAAGCATCACGACACGGATTGGTTCACCATGACTGGTCTTTTGTTCAATCACACTTTCACAGGCGGGGAAGACACCTATGCGACCTTCCTCGCTGGTGGTCTTGCGGTGTTTACTGGCGGTATTCCAATCGTCACAGAAGAGCCCTACTTCACAGTCAGGCTCGATATTGGCACCGATCCCGGAGCTATCTACATCGATTCAGCTTTCTTCCCGCCCGCCGGCCCCTGGAAATGGTCTGAATTAACTTGTGGCGGGGGATCTACTGGGAACCGCCCCGGCTTCCTTGACAAGAACTTCAATCCCGGAAGCCCGTTCATGATTACGGTCTATCAGACAACCTGCCAGCCGCCGGTGATCACCAACAAGCCGCCGAACGACACACTGGTGGCAGATAATTGCAACGCATTGACATATCAGTTTCAAGCCGATCCTGGTGGCGTTGGCGGCAATGGCTCGATCTATTGGGAGCTGTTGGGGGGTGGTGGGTTCGCCGACATTGACAGCCTCACCGGGCTTTTTACATTCCAATCGGATCAGGCGTTCGACTACGGAATGCAAGTACAGGTAGTTAATGACTGCTCTCCACCGCAGGCGGACACCTATTTCTTTACCGTCCGAGCAGAGACGGCGAAAGAGGTAGTGAAAAAGGAACGCGATGGATTGCCGACGCTTCCGTGGGTACGGTCAAACTATGTTTTTGGACCTGCTGAAGCGGAAAGCGTTGGTGTTTGGATAGAAACGAACGGCTCAACCGCAGAGTTGGAGGCAATGGGTATCAGACTTGGAAATCCCCGCCGTACGAACCTATATACAGCGACTCTCAGCGTCGAGGAGTTAATCGAAGTCAAAAAACTAAAGTCCGTAATTAAGATCTCGCTGATGCGTCGAGGGGGCGATGTTGAATGGGCACTCGACATTCAATCGTCGCCGCAATCGCCGGACTTGGACACAAGCACAGCATATTTCTTTGCTGATTCAGCGAGGGCACTGTATGGAGTGGATGGCACCGGTGTACTGATAGGCGTCATTGACCGGGAGTGCGACCCGTTGAACGAAGATTTCTTTTTCGGTTCAAATGATTCAAAGGTGCTTTACTTCTGGGACCAGGATGGAAGCGGTGGCGACGCTTCCTCGGTGCCATATGGGTGCGAATGGACAAAATCAGATTTTGACATCGGCAACTACTCGCAAGTCGACACGACACTGGGTAGCACGCAGGCCTGGGGCCATGGCACTCTTGTTGCCGGTATCGCGGCGGGGAGCGGTCGCAGTTCTGCTCCTCCGCCCCACTTCGTCGGTGTTGCTCCTGGTGCAAATCTGATACTTGTGTCACTACCAAGCTCTAGTCAAACGGCGGACACGAACTACTTAAATGCACTTGAGTACATCGTGTCTAAAGCCGCAGATGAATCGATGCCCTGCATCGTGAACATGTCAGTCGGGAGAAATCTTGATGGTCCGCGTGATGGCTCCTCGTACCTTGAATTGGAGATTTCCGATATCCTCTGGGATGCTCCCTATCTCACCGATCATGCCTTCCTGTGCGCTGCCTCAGCTGGCAATAAAGGTTGGGACGGTCTCAATCCCGAAGTGCGCCACAATTACGATGGATGGGCCGATCATCGATCTCACGCACACGGCATCGGCGCTGGTTCGTTCAAGCTCGATGTTCCCACCTCAAACACAAATCCCATCACTTCCGACTCGATAGAATACTTCAATGTCGCGATCTGGTACGACGGCCTTTTCTGCTCAATCAGAGTTTGTTCACCGACGGACACGACAGACTGGGTACCGAAGGGAGGATCGCAATCGTCGGTTTGCGGAGACGACTATCAACGAGACTATTTTCGCGACGGCCTCGGGCACTTCACCTTAGAAAACGAGATTTGGAATCATGCTGGGGTATATGATCCGTATCCAGGAAGGGCGTCACATTTCTGCAGACTCTCATTTGGAGATGGAATATCTGCTTTCACGGGCACCCCATACCACATTCCGGCTGGAAAGTGGACTGTGGAGTTGTCCGGCTATCCGGGCGAGTGGGACGCCTATATTTATGATTCCAGGACAACGGTCGCCCCGCTTTGCGTTCAGGTCGATAGCTCCGATTACGATGTCACACGCACCATCACCGAGCCTGCCTGCGTTCCGGAGGTGATCACGGTTGCATCCGTGAATACGAAATGCGCATGGACAAGCTGCTACACGGGCCGGGAGCCTGCATCTTCATCCATGTTTGATAGCTCAGGGTATGATCTGGGAGACATAAGTTTCTTCTCGTCCCGAGGGCCATCTCGACTCAACGGCGGCTCTCCAGCCAAGCCTGAGGCATTTGCGCCGGGAGCGTGGATTGCGTCGACTGAGCACAACAATGTCTTCTATCCAGGCTGGCAATACGCTGATGACTACGCGCATGTGCACGCACAGGGAACCAGCGTTTCTTCACCGCACGTGGCGGGCGCAATTGCTCTTGCGCTGGAGGCGGACTCCACACTCACCTCCGACAGCGTGCGGACGATCCTGGCGCGCCTGCCGACCGTGGACGGGAGTTGCTTCAATGTTGTGGACTTCATGCAACAGGTCGCTTCGCCTGAGTGCATTCCGGGCGATGCCAACGCCAGCGACGCAGTGGACATCGACGATATCATATACTTAATTGCCTATATATTCACTGGGGGACCGGCCCCGGTGCCGCTTGTGTGTTGTGCCGATTCGGACGGGAGTTGTAGCGTTGACTTGGATGATGTGGTTTACACGATTGCCTATGTCTTTACTGGCGGGCCACAACCGGTTCCGTCGTGCTATACATGTCCGTAGTCAGCAAAGTTGCAATCTGGAGCGATTCGCTATACATGCTTCTAACAAACTGAAATGAACTAAACAGCACTCTTCATGGCGGGCAGGAATCCTTTCCTGCCCGCTACGCTTCGCTGTCGGGATTCCCATCCTCACAGCGCGCCTGCCTCCTGGTCACCAGTTTTTGTGACTTTTTTCTCCATCTGTGACACTCCCATGACAAACAAATCAAATCTTGTAGTATGTTCTCCCGCAAGATGCCGACAACAATGTCAGGGAGAGAAACAGCTTGAGTGAATTAGGGATAATTGGCACCTCGATCTGGCAACAGAACATGCCGCTCCTGGAATGCCTCACAGTCAATCGGGACGACACACGCGATGTCCTGCCACGACTTAAGGCCGCGCTTGATCTTGAGGAACTCGTCTATATCGCCACCTGCAACCGGGTCGAATTCATCTATTTGACCTCCGGCGAAGGGGAATGGCGCGGAGCCAATCTGCTGCACCGATTGATAGACTTTTTCTTCGTCGGAAGCCGCAAAACGAGCTTCTTCCCCAACGATTTTTATCATTACACAGGCCGCGAAGCTGTCACGCATATCTTTCGGACGACTTCCTCCCTCGATTCGCTCGTAATCGGCGAAACCCAAATCGCCGGTCAGGTAAAGACCGCTCATCAGGAGGCTGCCGAGTCCGGTCTATGCGGCCCAGCTCTCGAAAAGCTAATCAGTGAGGCGTTGAATGTGGCGCGAAAAGTCAAGAGAGAAACATCGATTGGCGAAGGCGCGCTATCGATGGCGTCGCTTGCTACTTACGAACTTCAGGAAGCGCTCGGATCAGAAGAGAATCCGCTGATCGCGCTGATCGGTTCCGATGCTATGCGCACCAAGATCGCGAAGTATATCAACGGTTCGCTCGGTGGCAATCTCGTATTCGTGAACCGTACTATTGAACGCGCAAAAATACTCGCCGAACAGTTTGGCGGCACGGCGATGACTCTCGATGATTTTCGGGAGAATCCGGGTCCGGTTCAAGCGGTGGTGTCATCGACAGCCGCGACAGAGCCGGTTTTCGATTCGGCATTTCTCGACAAGCTCAATCATCTCGGTTCGCCAGTAGTCTGCATCGACTTGGCTGTGCCGCGAGATTTCTCGATCGATTTCAACGATAGCGGCCTGGTGAAACTGATCGACATCCCGATGCTGAAATCGAAAGGGAAGGGTTCGTTGCGCAACAAATTTGTAGAGGCGAGCAAAGCCAACGAGATCGTGCGATCCTCGGTGAATCAATTTCTGTCGAGTCAGATAGAGACATCGATAAAGCCGATTTTCTACAACAGCTACAAAGAGGCGCTTCAACTGGCTGAGAAGGCTCTCGACGATCTGTTCGACAAGAGGGCAAAGGCGCTCGGTCGTGAGGAGCGGATGGCTGTCACTCGCCTTGTGACAAAACTAATCGGCCATTCATCATTCCAGCCGGCGAAGATGCTCTCCAACTTCCTTGTCGAAGTTCAGTCCGATCTCAGTTTCGGCGAGTTATTCCCGCAACCGAGGAAGGCGAAGCATAAGAAAGCCGTATGATTTTCTGCAGTTGTAGGTCAGGATCCCTGCCTGTCTCAAGCGGAGCGAGGAGCAGGTCCGAACGTAAGTAAGGAGATCCTGACACAATGCTTATTGAAATACCCCAAACCGCGTCACTGCGAGCGAAGCGTGGCAATCTCAGCATATTCTGCGTGGGCAGGAATCCTTTCCTGCACGATTCACGTAGCTGTCAGGAAAGGATTCCTGACAGCGGTGGGCTATGTTGCTGGATACCGATTTTCGGGCTTTTCGCTCGCAGTGACATCATTTAGGGTTTTTCAACATGCCCTTTCATCGGTATGACAGCGCTTCGCGCTGTACTTGGGGTGTGTGCGCGGTAGATCCTTCGGGACTCAGGAGGCCTGTCCACATCTGCCCGAATGCATGCATTCGGGAACGCACAGACAATATCGCCTGTTCAGATGCAATACACGATTGGGATTGACAGATAGAGCTGATAACTATACTTAGAGAGCAGGATCACAGAACCAGAGGCTCAAACACGGAATGAGACATGTCAAGCACGGAAAAATCTGAGAGATTGTTGGAGTTATCGAAGAAGGTAATGCCGGGAGGTGTCAACTCTCCCGTGCGAGCATTCAAATCGGTTGGAGGCATTCCGCGCTTCATCGAACGTGGCGAAGGTGCATATCTGGTCGATGTCGACGGTAATCGTTATCTCGACTTCTGTTGCTCATGGGGACCACTCATTCTCGGCCACGCCGACGCTGATGTTGTCGCGGCAGTCAAACAGCAAGTCGACAAGGGAATGACCTACGGCGCATCGACCGAGCTCGAATGCCAAATGGCGGAGTTCATTGTCGGGAGCATCGACGCTGTCGAGAAAGTCAGATTCGTCTCGTCAGGCACCGAAGCCGTGATGTCTGCGATTCGTCTCGCGCGAGGATTCACCAGGCGTGATCTGATTCTCAAATTCGACGGCTGCTATCACGGACACAGTGACCACCTGCTGGTCAGCGCCGGATCGGGGCTGGTTACTTTCGGACAGCCATCATCGGCAGGCGTTCCCGATGCGATGACCGGACAGACTGCGGTTCTGCCTCTCGATGACGATGCGGCACTCGAAAAGTTTTTCGCGGAGCATGGTGACAGGCTGGCGGCTGCGATCATCGAGGGAATTCCCGCGAACAACGGACTGCTGGTGCAGCGACACGATTTCGTGCGGCTTCTGCGATCACTCACCGAAAAACATGGCGCGCTGATGATATTTGACGAAGTCATCACCGGCTTCCGCGTTGGAGTGGGGGGCGCGGCGGCATATTACGGTATAAGCCCCGATCTGCTGACATACGGCAAAATTATCGGTGGCGGCATGCCGGTTGGTGCATTTGGCGGTCGTGCCGATGTCATGAATTTGCTTTCGCCAGATGGCCCGGTCTATCAGGCGGGGACGCTGTCGGGAAACCCGGTTGCTATGGTTGCAGGCTTGACTACATTGAAGAAGCTTGCCGACGGTCGCATACACAGCAAACTTGAGCAGAAGAATAGAAAGTTTGTAAGTGAAGTTACGTCACAGCTTGACAGCAGCGCGATAAACATTGCCGGTGTGGCATCCATGTTCTGGATTGTCTTTCAGCGCGACCTGCCGCGATCAGCCGAAGCTATCAGCAAAGATGGAATATCTCACTACAATCGCATGCACAGCAAAGTTCTCGACAGCGGACTCTATATGCCACCATCAGGTTACGAAGTCTGCTTCATATCTGCTGCTCACACCGATGAGATGCTGACGGACGCCGCCGCCAAACTTGCATCGCTAATCAGAGAGGAAGCTCACGAGTGGTCATAGAGAATAGCAGTTTTATCCGAGCCTGTTACGGACGTAATGATGGTAGAATCCCTATCTGGATAATGCGTCAGGCAGGAAGGTATCTGCCGGAGTATCGCAGTGTCCGTAAGAAAGTCTCCTTTCTTGAGTTATGCCGCTCGCCTGAGCTTATTGCCGAGGTGGTTCGCCAACCGATAGAGAGATTCGATCTTGATGCCGCAATTCTATTCTCTGATATTCTGACTCCGTTCGAACCGATGGGAGTCAAGGTCGATTTCCCGGAGGGTGGACCACAGCTTGAATTCACTATCAACGAGCCCAAAGATGTAAAAAGACTTTCCGATTTTGATATTGAGAAAGAACTCTCGTTCGTGTTCGATGGCATACGCGAGATAAAGAAGATCCTCGCCGGAAAGCCGTTGATCGGCTTTGCCGGATCGCCATTTACGCTGGCCTCCTATTTGATCGAGGGGCAGGCATCGAAGAATTTCAACAACGCAAAGAAATTCATTTATCAGCACCCTAAAGCAGCAGAGGAAATGCTAGAGCTGCTCACCGATGTGGTCGCACGTTATCTTGAAGCGCAGATCGACGCAGGCGCCGATGTTGTGCAGGTCTTCGATAGCTGGGGGGGCATACTGTCGAATGACGACTATCTGCGGTGGTCAGCAAGACCGGTCGAAAAGATATTCAGTCAGCTTGCCAACAAGAAAGTCCCGCGAATACTATTCGTCAACAATCTCGCACCGTACATAGATATTGTCAGAGATATCGATTGCGAGGTTGTGGGGGTTGACTATCGCATGGAAATCTCCGACGCCGCGAAGTCTCTGCCGGGGAAATCAGTGCAGGGGAATCTCGATCCTTCCGTGCTGTTCGGCACCACGGAAAACGTCGTCAGGCAGACTAAACGTATCATTGACAGCATCAAGAATCCGAATCGATTGATATTTAATCTGGGTCACGGAATCCTGCCGGAGACACCGATCGAAGCAGTCCAGGCACTCGTCGATACAGTCCACAACTATCGTTAGTGCGTGTCGGTCAGATTTCCGTAGCAAAGCCTATCTTCCTGCTTCCTATATACCGTTTTTCGGGCGTGTTGAAAAAGTCACTGACCGCGGAACGTGGTCATCGCGAGGAGCGAAGCGACGTGGCGATCTTTTTCCTCTGCGCTGTCAGGAACCCCTTCCTGACAGCTGAATAAATCGGGCAGGAAAGGATTCCTGCCCGCGCATAATACGACGACATTGCCACGCTTCGCTCGCTATGACATCATTTAGGGTTTTTCAACAAGCCCTTTCAACGGTTTGACATAGCTCTGCGCTTTCTATTTCAGAAGCAGGGCAGAATCCCGTAGCGAAGCGGAGCGGCAAGCCCTGAGCTTCGAAGGGTTCTGCCTGTTCACTACTCGATTCCGAATTCTTCAAGCTTGCGGTAAAGGGAAGAGAGACCTATCCCGAGGATTTTCGCGGCGAGTCTCTTGTCATTGTCGCAGTGTGTAAGAGTCTTTAAGATCAGATCCTTCTCGAAACTCTTCACAGCGGTCTTGTACTCCGTCGTTCGATTCTGCTCCGGAACATTTAGAGTGATATCATCGGGGAGATTCTGCAGTTGAATCTCCTCATCGTTGCACATCACGACTGCGCGTTCCACCACATTCCGCAACTCGCGAATATTGCCCGGCCATCTGTGATTTTCCAGAGCGGTCATCGCTACCAGCGAGAAACTTCGAACAGGCGAGACGATTCGTTCAGTTGTTTCTTTCAGGAAAAACTCTGCAAGTTCCGGAATGTCGCCCGTTCTGCGGCGCAACGGAGGAACAGCGATCTCGATGATGTTCAGCCTGAAGAAAAGCTCCTCGCGGAAAGTCCCCTCGGCAACCTGCTCTCGCAAGTCCTTCGCACAGGCTGAGACGATCGTAAGATCGATAGACACCGGTTTGGTCTTTCCGATTGGAGTGATTTCGCGCTCCTCGATAGCCCGGAGAAGTTTTGCCTGCATCGGCAATGGCAGATATGCGATCTCGTCAAGAAACAGAGTACCTTTGTGCGCGGACTCGAAAACGCCCTTTGTTTCAGCAATAGCACCCGTGAATGCTCCTGCGGAATGTCCGAAAAACTCAGATTCAAGCAACTGCTCCGGAATTGCCGCGCAGTTGACAGCGATGAATGGATGACTCTTGCGATTAGATTCGAAATGAAGTGCTTTTGCGACAAGCTCCTTGCCGGTGCCACTCTCACCGATTATCAACGCATGAGAATCGGCCCTGGCAACTCGCTTGATCAACTCTTTCAGCCCCTGCACTTGTATGCTGCTTCCGATTATCTTATCGATAGCAAACTGCTCAGCTGCCGCAGTCTTTGCGGAGGCTGTTGTCCCGTCTGGACGATTCGACATGATCCGTTCAATTTTCTGTTGGATATCCTCGAATACAATCGGCTTCAATACATAATCCTGCGCGCCCGACTTGATTGCCTCTACAGCCGTTTCGACCGTTCCGAATGAAGTGAACATGATGACATCGATGTCGCGGTAGTCCGACCGCAGATGCTCAAGAAGCTCCATGCCGCCCATGTTTGGCATTTTGATATCTGAGATAACGACGTCAATCTTCCTTGTCTTGAGCTTCATGAGAGCGTCCCTGCCGTCAGCGGCGGTTGTCACGCTCATTCCGACAGTTCGCAAGTACTCAGCGAGCGGTTCCCGAACGTCCTGTTCGTCTTCGACAATCATGACCCTTGCGGATTTGATGCTCAATGCGACCTCTTTCTCGGCAGTTTGATCAAAAAGGTGGCGCCTTCACCGGGCCTGCTTCTCGCCGTAATCTCTCCCCCCATGTCGGTGATAATTCTATAAGTGACAGACAAACCGAGGCCGGTACCCTTGCCGACCGGTTTGGTTGAGTAGAACGGCTCGAATATCTGCTTGGCATCATTGGTTCTGATCCCTTCGCCGTTGTCGGTTACGGAAATCACGACCTCTCTGTCGCTATCGGTGGACTCGACTAGCACACTCAGACTTGGGTGCTGCACGTCTTCCATTGCATCGAACGCATTTATGATAACGTTCATAATCGCTTGTACAAGTTGATCGCGGCGAACCTCCAGCATAATCCGAGCGGGTGGATAGTTGAATTTGATGGAGACATTCTTAGCTCTGGCATCAAAACTCGCAATTTCGATCGCCCCTCTTACAATTTCGATAATGTCGGTGGCGATCATTCTCTCGTCAGGAACCCGTGCAAAATCCGAGAGGTTGCGCACAATCTTTCTGATTCTGTCTATATGATAAGTAATGAGATCGAGATTGTGCGATTGTTTTTCGGGGTCACTGATCTTTTGTGTTATCTGAACGAGTGACGATATGGCCGCAAGTGGATTGCCAACTTCATGCGCGACACCTGCTGCAAGCTGCCCGATCGATGCAAGTCGCTCATGGCGTTCCTGATTCTGCATCATCTGCCGCTGTTCGGTGATATCGGCCAGCATCACCAGCAGGGATTCATCCGTCTCACCGCTTACCATCAACGCGCTGACCTCGAAGTATCGTGGATCGTCGCCACCGGCGTTCACGAGCTCTACTCCCGAAGCAACCTCGCTTGAGCTGAGAGCTCGACGGACCGCTTCGCCGCGAAATATCTGGCGTAACAGCTCGAAATCATCAACCGCTCGATTGAGCAGCGCATCGCAGTTTGATCCAACCAGTTTGCAGAACTGTCTATTCGCAAAACGAATCTGTCCTGATTTTGTTAGTCCAAGAAGCCCCTGAGGCGAATGCTCCAGAATGAATTGGAGCTTGTTCTTCTCTTCTTCCAGCGCACTCTGTGACTCCCTCAGAGATTGAGTGCGTTCTTCGACCCGAAGTTCCAGGTCCTCATAGAGCCGCTCCAGTTGGCCTGCAGTCTCATCGATTTGATATCCGATGAAACCCGTAAGATCACTTCTGGGATTTGAGGGTACTCTCGAGAAATCTCCTCCGGCGATCCGCTTGAGCCTCCCAGCGATCGCTACCAACGGCTTGTATGCAACAAGGCGCAGGAGGAAATAGACCGAAACCGACACTACCACGAGGAGAAACCCAAATATCATTAAATGATTGACGCGAGTGGCGAGAATGTCTTTGTCGAGCTGTGCCAGCGAGAAATCCACAACGAGTGTGCCGCGTCGTTTCGATTCATCCAGATGACACAGCGCACATCGCGGCTGGTTCTCGATCGGCTTCACAAAATGATAAGTTCGAACTCCTTCATCAGAAAGGTAAATCAATTCACGTTCTTCGGGTCTGGAGACGAGCGCGTGGCAGGACTTGCAGTCCGGGATTGACAGGAGATGAAGCTTCTTCCCGAGCTCCGCTGAGTCCTTTGAGAATACGACAGTGGTGTCGAGAGAGACCATACGGAGCGCATTGAAGATTGTGTCCTGTCCTATCTTTTCGAGATATGCCTGCGCACGCTCCTTCTTGTTGCCTGATTCATCCAGCATGATCGATTCAAAGACGTCTGTGATCGTTTCCACCTGCCGATCCATCTCCAGTCGCTTCTGTTCAGAATATCGTCTATCGATAATAAACCCGGCTGCGAGAAGTATGATGACAAACAGGGATGAAATGGCGACCACTGCCTTGAGAAGCAGTCTGTAGGTAAGCTTCTTCTCGTCGGAGAATACTGCCGATTGTCTCTGGCTGGGTGTCAGGTTTTCAGGTTCACTCATATCAGCTTATTTGGCATTCATTCTGTTTTGGAAAATCCCCTCGGATTCTGATTGCGACAAAATACGTCACCTATTTACATCTTTTTCGGGGAAATGCAACAGCATTCATACTGTTTGTCGGGCACTTATGCAACTCCATAGACAAAACATACCATATATCCATGTTTCTACCATAGAATGGCCTTTTTCGCAGGATGTTCCTTCAAATCAGGATTATTGCGGATTGCTCCGGAGCTCACATCCGGCGTGTGACGGTGTGTGGTTTGCAATCTATGTGATTAGAATCTCAGTGTGAAGGCAGTCTCGTTGCCGGGAGTCGATTTGACGCTGATGCCCCCTTTGTGTAATCGCATAACTTGTCGTGAGATAGATAACCCGATACCTGAACCATCCTTCCGCGTCGTAAAGAATGGCGTGAAAATCTTGTCAATGACTTCGCTGTCGATTCCAGGACCATTATCAGCAACAGTGATGACCGCCCTGCCGCGACTGTCCAGGCCGGATCTCAGTTCAATAGAGGGATTCTGTTTGTCGGCGAGTGCATGGATTGAGTTCAGCACGAGGTTGATAAGCACTTGCTCGATCAGTTCCGGGTCTGCCCTAAGCTGGATGTTTGGAGACTCGATCTTGATTTTCAGGTCAATACTATGAGACTCCGATTGCTCAGCCATCAGTTGACCAACTCTTCTGAGTAAGTCCGACACAGAAACCAACTGAATGTTGGGTTTGGGGATGCGAGCCAGACTTCTATATGCTGCAACAAAGCGCAGCAGCCCTCTGCTTCGCTTCTCGATCGTTGTGGCAGCATCCTGGATATCATTTCGAGCATCCTCAGATAGTTCAGATTCGGCGGATTCTGTACCCGATCTCTTGACAATATCATCGATTGTCGAAGCCAGTGAAGCAATCGGTGTGACGGAATTCATTATCTCGTGCGTCAGAACTCGAATCAGCTTCTGCCAAGCTTCCATCTCCTGCTCGGAAAGTTCACTCTCGATATTCTGCATGGACACGAGTCTCATCGTCTGATTGTGAAGCCTGAATTCGGTAGCATAAATGCTCAGACGAAGCGTTTCGGTTGGAAGCTCGATTTTCACCAGAGCCTTATCCCCCGATCTCAATTCATGCAGAGTCTTTGCAAGCTTCTCAGAGACAGCTTTCAGATTGCTGATGTTCCGCAGGCTCGGCAGGCCGAAAAGTCGCCTCGCTGCGTTGTTGATCAGGTCGACATTGCCATCTTTGTCATAGGACATGATTCCGAGACCGATGTGTTGGACAACTGTCTGGAGATAGCGATACTGCTCTTCCTTCTCCGTGCGGGCTTTCTGAAACTCGGCGATTACACTCGAAAAAGCCTCGTTCAGCTCCTCGAAAGACTTGCCCTTGGCACTCCTGGAGAAACTCTGTGAAAAATCTGAATACTTGATGGACAGTAGAAATCGAGTCAATCCACGATTTGTCTCTTCTATATAGTGGATAAGTGACATAATCTGCAATACGATGGCAACACCGACAATCAGGCTCGTGGCATAGAGTGTGGTTTCTGTCAGGAGATAGATGATCAGGTAGATCGAAGCCGCCAGAAAGATCACCCTCGTGACGCAGACTGCGCGAAAAAGTCTATAAGTCATGTTTTCGCATTCTTCTGTAGAGAGATGTTCTCGTCAGACCCAGTTCCTTGGCTGCGTGGGAAACATTTCCGTCATGCTTAATCATAGCGTTCCTGATAACTTCCCGCTCCACTTCCTCAAGGTTGGAACTGTCGAACGCATGGTTCTTCCCCCTCGTTTCCCTGGATGCAAGGAAGAAATCTCCCGGCCCCAGGGTGTTGGAGTCACTCATAATTACTGCTCGTTCAACAGCATGCTGCAGCTCGCGCACATTTCCGGGCCAGTCGTATTTCTCAAGTCGTTTCAACGCGCTGACCAGGACTCTCGACCTGCTCTTGCCATACTTCTTGCAGAATATCTCAAGAAAATGCTCGACCAGCAAATGGATATCTTCGCCCCGCTGTCTCAGCGGGGGGATTCTAATCTCGACAGTGTTAATCCTGTAGAGAAGATCCTGCCGAAATCGATCCTCCGCTACCATGCTGTGGATAGGCAAGTTGGTCGCACAGACCAGTCGGATATCTATCGGAATGCTTGCATTCGAGCCGATCCGCGTAACCTGACGATTCTGCAGAACCGATAGAAGTTTTGCCTGCAGCGGAAGCGGGAGATTCCCGATTTCGTCGAGGAAAAGCGTGCCTCCGGATGCTATCTCGAAACGTCCGGATCGATCCTCCCTTGCATCGGTGAATGCGCCCTTCTTGTGGCCGAAGAGTTCACTTTCGAAGAGAGTCTCTGTAATTGCTCCCATGTCGACCGATATGAAGACTTCATTTGCACGTTTTGACTGCCTGTGAATCTCCCGCGCGACCAGCTCTTTTCCGGTGCCATTCTCCCCAAGAATAAGCACATTGGCATCGGTGCCCGCGATCTTCTCGATCGTTGTGAACACTTCTTGCATGACCGATGAGGAGGCTATAAAATCGCTGAACTTTCGGTCAATGTCGTCGGATAGCATTTTCTCGCGAGTCTTCAGGCTCGCTACCTGAGTGCGCAGGCGTTTCAAGTCCAGGCCGGCAGATATCGTCGCCAGTAGCTTCTCATTCTGCCACGGCTTCAGCACGAAATCAGTCGCGCCTTCTTTGATCGCCCGGACCGCCATCTCAACATCACCGTAAGCTGTGATCAGTATCACAACAGCGGAGGGATCTACTTGAAGAATCTGCTCCAGCCAGTGAAAACCCTCCCGACCGCTGCTGACATCATCAGAGAAGTTCATATCGAGCAATATAAGCGAGTAGTCTCTGGCAGTAAGGAGGTCTGGAATCCTGGATGGATCGGTTTCGGTGTGGACTTCCTTAAGATGCTGCTTCAGAAAGATGCGTGCTGCCTGAAGGACATCCTCGTCATCATCCACAACCAGTATTCGGGCATCAATCTCAGTCACGAGTTTTGAAATCCTCCTCGCTCACTCTCGAATATCCGCAATGTAGATTCCGCCTATATGTAATGAAAGGGAAATCTCTTCAATCCTGTACGAAAACGAACACTATTTGTTGCAGAATCGGACACTGTTTTCGAGCTTGTGAGATATAACATATTGTCATACTGCATCTTACAATTGTAGGCATTCGTATTGCTTATACCATAGTATAGACAGAAATCCGTAATCGAAAAGGAATTGGTCACTTGGATGGATAGACCTATTCAAAAGAAGAAATGGCCCCCCAAAAGGATCGCGCTGTTTTCAGTCACTGGCCTGATTGTATTCCTTCTTGTCTATGTGTTCTATTCGACGAGCGGAAGCTCGACGTTGAAGATCGATTCCCAGAAGATCACCATCTCTGAGGTTATTTCCGGAAAGTTTCAGGAGTATATCCCGATCAACGGCACAGTCATGCCGATCAGCACATTCTATCTCGACGCCTCTGAAGGGGGAAGAGTCGAGCAGACATACCTTGAGGAAGGTTCATTTGTAAATGCGGGCGACAGTATTATGCGGCTTGACAATACCGATCTTCACCTCGATATAATGTATCGCGAGGCACAACTCTTCGAGCAGATCAACAATCTTAGAAATACGAGACTGGCAATAGAGCAGAACAGTCTGACTCTGCGCGGTCAGCTTGTAGAGATCGAGTATCAAATCCAGAAATCAAAAAGGCGGTTCGATCAGTCAGTCGGTCTGAAAGAGAAGAATCTGATTTCTGAAGATGAATTCGAGCAGGCGAGAGATGATTTTGAATACTGGACCAGCAGGCGAGACCTCACATTCGAGACCCAGAGACAGGATTCCATCCTGCGTGCAATTCAGATAAGCCAGCTTGAAGTTTCTGTCGAAAGGATGCAGGCGAATCTTGAAGTTGTAAAAAGCAAACTCGACAATCTTGTTCTCAGAGCACCGGTCGCCGGACAGCTCACTTCGCTGATCGCAGAAATCGGAGAATCGAAATCGCGGGGCGAACGACTCGGTCAGATTGACATACTCGATGGATTCAAAATCCGAGCCGCTGTCGATGAATACTACATCTCGCGAATCAGCAAGGGACAGGAAGGCACAGTCAAGATAGCCAGCGAAGAATATGATCTGATAATCAGAAAAGTCTATCCCGAAGTCAGAGAGGGGCGTTTCCAAATCGACATGGAATTCAACGGGCCGGAACCGGATGGAATTCGCAGGGGACAGACCGTTCAAATCAGGCTTGCCCTCGGCGACTTAGCCGACGCCGTGATGCTTGCAAGAGGAGGTTTCTACCAGAAGACCGGCGGCAACTGGGTTTACGTGGTCGATAAGTCGGGAAGATTCGCGACTAAGAGAAACATATCACTCGGCATGTACAACCCGCAGGTCTACCAGGTGCTGGAACATCTGGAGCCGGGAGAGAAAGTCATCACATCATCCTACGATAACTTTGGAGATTATGATAAGCTGATATTCAAAGACCAATAGTATACGCCGTCGCCTATCTATGCAAGGCGACCGAATCTGAAAGATACTAATACGGAGATAGACAATGATACGTACGAACAACCTTTACAGAATTTACACAACAGAAGAAGTCGAGACTACCGCACTTAGAGATATCAATGTCGAGATAAAGGCGGGCGAATTCGTTGCAATAATGGGGCCGTCGGGATGTGGCAAGTCGACGCTTCTGAATCTGCTCGGAATGCTGGACAATCCTACATCGGGAGAGTACTTTTTCCTCGACAAGGACGTATCAAAGCTATCCGAGCGGCAAAGAGCAGGAGTTCGCAAGGGCAACATAGGCTTCGTGTTCCAGAGCTTCAATCTCATAGATGAGTTAACCGTATATGAAAACGTAGAACTCCCGCTGCTCTATCTCGGAACGCACGGACAAGAAAGAAAACAGCGAGTCATGGCGGTGCTCGAGCAGATGGAGATCATGGCGCGCAAGAATCATTTCCCGCAGCAGTTATCTGGCGGGCAGCAGCAGAGAGTTGCTGTCGCTCGCGCAGTCGTATCTGACCCAAAAGTCATCCTTGCCGACGAGCCAACAGGCAACCTTGACTCCGCACACGGCGACGAAGTCATGAGTCTGCTCAGTTCGCTCAACGAAGCCGGCACGACAATTGTCATGGTGACACACTCTCCCGCTTACGCAGAATTTGGCCACCGTTTGATCAACTTGTTCGATGGTCAGATAGTTACCGAGAATATCAGAAACGCTTTCCATGTTTAGAAGCCATCTGATAGTCGCTCTGCGCAGTATCTCGAGGCAGAAGGCATACTCTTTCATTAATATTGCGGGGCTTGCGACCGGGATGGCATGTTTTCTACTGATCTGTACGTTCGTTATTTCGCATCTGAGTTTCGACAGATTCCACGCCAATGCAGATCGAATCTATCGGGTCGCCGAGCGGATGAGCCGCCCCGACGGCTTCTGCCGGCAACGTGTAACCACCGGTACGCCTCTTGCACCTGCTATGCTTGCAGAGATGCCGGCAGTCGAGAAGGCGGTACGGTTCGTCATGGCCGGCGCAATACTCCGGTCCGAAGACAAGATATTCAGAGAATCAAACATGTGCTATGTGGATGGCGATCTGTTCGATGTATTCTCGTTCAATCTTCTCAGAGGAAATCCGGCTACTGCGCTGAGAGAGCCGAACACGGCGGTTGTGACTGCAGAAGTTGCTCGAAAATACTTCGGTGATGCTGATCCTATCGGAAGAACGTTAACACTGGAAAACGAAACACAGCTCACTGTGACGGGGATCCTCGAGAACATCACCGACGTCTCTCACATCAAGTTCGACATTGCTGTTTCAATCGAGACACTTCTGCAGCGATCTTCCGGCTTCAGGGGCCACTGGGACGAAGCGGTTTGGACCTACGTACTCCTTGGGAAGTCTCACCATCCATCTGAGATCAAGGCAGGATTTCCCTCTCTGGTGAGGAAGTACCGTGAAGATAGCCAAACGGCTGAAATAGATTATTGGCTGCAGCCGTTGACAAGCATCCACCTGCATTCCGACTATGGTGGAGAGATGGGACCTCCGATGAGCCTTCAGAATCTGTACATATTCCTCGCTATCGGCTTGTTCATTCTCTTGATAGCGTGCATCAACTACATCAACCTGTCGACGGCACGCTACGCGGATCGCGCAAGAGAAGTGGGAGTGAGAAAAGTGCTCGGGGCGGCACAGAGCAACCTCATGCGGCAGTTCCTTGTAGAATCGCTGCTTTTTTCGGTGATTGCGTCATGCCTTGCGATTGTTATGGCGGAAGTGTTGTTGCCCGTATTCAATTCGGTTGCCGGTTCACAATTGAATCTCGGATACCTCAGCAATCCCATGATAGTGACATGCCTTATCTTCGCGACCCTGATTGTGGCGGTCATATCCGGAGGATTTCCCGCATTCTATCTTTCTGCAATAAAACCTGTCGATTCCGTCAGACCTTCCGGAGGAGGAGGCTTGAAGCGATCAATATTGCGACGAAGCCTTGTTGTCTTTCAATTTGCGATATCAATAATACTGGTGGTCAGCACTCTGACGATTATCGGTCAAATGAGTTATCTAACAAGCAAAGAACTCGGTTTCGATGAAGACCAATTGGTGGTTCTGCCGGTTCTTCGCGGTTCTGCGGGTGACAAATACGATACTCTCAAAAGAGAGTTTCTGACCGATCCACGGATATTAGCTATGACCATCTCCTCCGACATACCTGGATGGGATGATTGCAGAGGTTTGAGTTACGCCGCGGAAGGATCGGACGAACCGGTCAATCTTCCGACACTGTTCGTGGATCGCGATTACGTGAGGACGCTCGGACTGATAATTGCAGAGGGACGAGACTTCACTGACAACGGCACAAGCGGTGTCAACGGATTCATCATCAACGAGATGGCGGCAGAACGATTCGGGTGGAATTCGCCGATCGGAAAACGGATCGAAGCGTTTGCCGGAGATGATCTGCTACGCGATAATCGCGTGATTGGAGTGGTGAAGGATTATCACTTTCGACTCCTTCGCACTCGACTACAACCGCTTGTCCTGGTAGTCGATCCTGATCGATGCGACTTTCCCATAGTCAGAATAGACAAACACGATATGCAGGGTGCTATCGCTTCGATGAGAGATAAGTGGAATCGACTGATTCCCGGTAGGCCGTTCGAGTTCAATTTCGTCGATCAATACATAGCGAGCCAGTACCGGAAAGAACAGCAATTCGGCTCACTTCTCGGATACGCTTGTCTGTTGTCGCTCGGAATCGCGTGTCTCGGTTTGCTCGGACTCGCATCATTCACGTCTCAACAACGCACCAAAGAGATCGGCATCCGTAAGGTACTCGGAGCTTCAACGATCAAGATTGTTCGGCTGCTGACGAGAGAATATGCAATTCTCATCGCGGTATCAAATGTGATCGCGTGGCCGGTCGCTTACTATCTGATGAGGAACTGGCTGCAGAATTGTCCCTACAGAAACGACATCGGTTTCAGCACTCTTATACTGTCAGGCGCTCTTGCCCTGGCAGTAGCGCTGATAACGGTCAGTTTTCAGGCAATCAAGGCCGCGCTTGCAAATCCTGTCGAATCATTGAGACACGAATGACAATATAGTGACACCTATTATCAGGATTGGAACATGTTAAGAAATTACATGAAGACTGCATACCGAAGTCTCATTCGGAGTCCGCTCTATACTGCAATCAGCATAACGGGGCTATCGGTAGGCATCGCGTGCTGCCTGTTGATTTCACTGTATGTCCAAAATGAGTTGTCTTTTGACACGTTTCACGCGAATTCCGATCACATCCATCGAATGATTCAGATTGAAGGCGTATCCGGCGAATTGTCTGAGGGCACGACTTCCACATCTGCATTGCTGATGCCGGAATTGAAGTCCTCCTTTCCCGAAATCGAGCGTGCGACCCGCGTCTCCGGTTCTCAACTGGTAGTATCCAGAGATGACAAGTCATTTACGCAGTTGGTTGTGCATGTCGATCCCGACTTCTTTTCAATGTTCAGCTTTCCGATCATTCGCGGAGATGCTGCCTCTCCTCTGGGGCATCCAGAATCTGTGGTTCTGACTCCGGAGATGGCGGAGAAGTTCTTCGGAGACGATGATGCTGTCGGCAAGACGCTGTCGATCCAACTCGGAGACACAAAGCACGAGTTTCTCGTGTCCGGCATTATCGAGAGTGCGCCGTCCAATTCGAGCATTCAGTATGACATGCTGATTTCGACCGACCTTCTGAAATTCACAATCCCGGAGGATTACCTGCAAACATGGAACATGATCCTGTTCTCTACCTTTGTTCAGGTTTCTCCCGACGCAGATTTGTCTGCTCTTGAAGAGAGAATATCGGCTCACATCACAAAGCTGTCAGGCCACCATGAAAGTGGAGATTTGATATCCTTCCATTTCCAGCCCTTGCTACGGTTACATCTCAATCCAAAGCTGGATGGCGAGATGGTCCCGAGCAGTGATCCGATCTACTCGATAATCCTCTCGGCTATTGCATTCGCGGTGCTTGTGATTGCATGTATCAACTTCATGACGCTCGCCGTAGGCCGCTCCGGCACGCGTGCGCGTGAGATCGGTCTCAGGAAGGTCCTCGGAGCTCAGCGGGGCAGACTGATGATGCAGTTCTGGGGAGAGTCGCTGCTCATGAGCATAGGCGCTCTCGTTCTCGGTGTCATACTTACCGAGGCATTGCTTCCAAAGTTCAATGATCTTGCACAGAAACATCTCACTCTCAGTATGATCCTGGATTTCAAACTTCTGGCGGTTCTTATTGGGCTGACACTGCTGACTGCTTTCATGGCTGGCATTTATCCTGCACTTTTGTTGTCCAAACGATCACCAGTGGAGGCAATGCTTGGCGAGGTGCTGCGCGGTCGCAAGAATCGAATTGTGCAGGGTCTTGTGGTTTTCCAGTTCGTGATTTCCGTCTTTCTGATCGCAGGTACTTTCATTATGTCATCACAGATGGATTACGTTGGAGGAGCCTATCTAGGCTATGACAGAGAACATGTAGTGCTGTTTCCAACCGGTACTGAACAAGAGGATGCAGCGAGCCTGCTGGAGCGATTCCGATCCCGCGTAGCAGGACTGCCATCTGTGGTTGATGTAACCGGATACACCTACCAGTTTGGAGAGTCATGGCTGTATTTAAGTGCGGAAGAAGAGGGATGGAATGCATTGATTGGAGAAAACATCACCGCACCGGGTTACGCCAGCAAACTCTCCGACGATTCATATTACTTCTATATGAATTGGATCGATCCTCACTTCATTCCAACAATGGGAATCAATGTCGTCGACGGTCGCAATTTCTCGGACGACTACCTATCCGACAGCAACGATGCCATAATTATAAACCAGACTGCCCTAAGAGAATTTGGTCTCGATGATGCGGTCGGACAGAAGCTGCCGAAGGGATTTGGCAGCGCAACAATAGTCGGTGTCGTAGAGGACTTCCATTTCTACCCCCTCCAGAGGTCGATCGAGCCTCTTGTACTGCACATGCCGAGACATGACGATATGAGCAGCGTCAGATACATCGCCGTGCGAATCAGCGGAGAGGGGATTCCGGCTACGCTGTCAATGCTCGAACATGCATGGTCTGAAGCCAGCAATGGGATGCCGTTCGACTACAAAGTTCTGGATGATGAAGTCAACTCCCAGTATGTGGCGGAGCAGCGGTGGAAACGCATTGTGGAGTATTCGTCCATACTCTCCGTTCTCATAACGTGCCTTGGGTTGTTCGGTTTGACATCGCTATCGGTGGCCAAACGGACGCGGGAAGTCGGTATTCGCAAGACTTTCGGTGCCTCTGTACCTCGAGTTGTCGCTATGTTCATAGGCCTTTTCGCCAGACTGGCATTGATCGGCAATCTAATCGCGTGGCCGCTGGCGTACCTGGTAATGACCCGGTGGCTCGAGCACTTTGCTTATCGAACCAGCATAAGCATAGCAGCATTTATGTTTACTGGATTGCTGACAATGGCCGTGGCGATGCTTACCGTTATTTATCAAGCCGCAAGGGCGGCGTTGGCGAATCCCGTGGATGCACTGCGGCATGAATAACAACGATGGGGACTATGTATAGAAACTATCTGACAGTAGCCTATCGGTCACTCGCCCGACAGAAAGTACATTTTGCAATCAACATCGTCGGGCTCTCAGTGGCGATTGCATGCCTGCTGCTCATATCGCTGTTCATCAGGGACGAGCGCAGCTTCGATTCATTTCACACAAACGCTGACACAATCTACAGAGTGATCGACTGCACGAAAGAGCAGGATGCGAGCATACGCGGCGGTACGGTAGTCGCCACACCGGTCGGACCAGCTCTCATGCAAAACTTTCCGCAGGTGGAAAGAGCCGTTAGAATCCTGTGGGCACCTCCTGCTGTGGTGAAGTACGGCGATAAGATATTCGGAGAGGACGTGCGTTGTGTAGATGACGAGTTCTTTCAGATGTTCTCATTTCCGCTGCTCGCGGGAGATTCGATCAGCGCGCTGAAGGAGCCGTACTCCGTTGTAATCAATGAAGAGATCGCTGTCAAGTATTTCGGGAATGACGATCCTCTCGGAAAAACACTTACACTCTCGCTGGGAGGTGAGCCGTCCGAATACACGGTGACTGCTGTTTCAAAGCAACCTCCGGATAATTCGACCATTGACTTCAGCTTTCTAATCCCCATCGAAAGACATCCCGATTATCAGCGGTTATCGAACAAATGGAACAGCAGTTCCTGCGTGACATACGTTCAGATCTCAGACCCGCTGGAGGCAGAACAACTCGAAAAGGCGATACCTGAATTCCTCGCAAGGATGCGTGGATACAACACGCCTCCCACAACGATCGATAGCAATGGTGAAACCAGGGAGTATCCCCACTTCCTCGGCTTTCAGCCACTGCGAGATATGCATCTCAATCCTCACAGCAAATATGGCATCGGCAGCAGCAGCACTCCTGAGAGATCTTACATCCTCGCAGGAATCGCTCTTCTGATACTGCTTATGGCTTGCATAAACTTCACCACACTCGCAATCGGCCGACTGACCGCACGGGTTCTCGAAGTCGGTGCTCGGAAAGCTCTCGGCGCAAACAGAACCCAACTTGCGGGGCAGTTCATGACCGAGACCCAACTGCTTAGTTTTGTAGCTATGATCGTGGGCGTGGCACTTGCCGAGCTCCTTCTTCCGGTATTCAACTCTCTTTCTGGCAAACATTTGTCAATCGGCCTCTTCTCCGGCATTGAAACGCCAGTCAGCCTGCTAGTGATAGCGGTTATCGTAGGCTTATTGGCCGGTTGCTATCCGGCCCTTGTCATGTCAAAACTCGGTGTCGTCGACGCACTGCGCGGTCGGAGTACTGTGGGTAACAAAAATCTCGTCATGCGCGGACTCGTCGTGCTGCAGTTTGCGCTGTCGATATTCCTCGTAGCCTCGACTGCAGTAATGTCAAGCCAAATGCAATTCATACGGGACACGGATCTCGGATACGATTCCAATCAGCTATTATCGATCCCGACATATACGGGGTGGGGGGACGAAGGCGAGAAGCTGCTTTCACGATACAGGAATCGCCTCGCGGGAGTTCCCTCGGTTACCGGTGTTACGGGAATGGACTACTCGTTCAGCAGAGGATATGATCAAGAGGGCTGGATGGCGAACGGGGAGTCTCGTACGGCGCTCGCTTACAGGGTCGATCCCGATTTTATTGCTATTGTTGGGGCAGAACTTGTAGACGGACGAGATTTCTCCGGATGTCTTCCAATCGATGCAACCGGAGCGATCATAGTCAACGAAACACTCGTGAGAGAATTCGGCCTGGACCGCGCAGTCGGCGAGCCACTGACCGGTTGGGGTAGAGATGTTATGCGCGATTCCATTGACCCGACAATTGTCGGAGTGATATCGGACATTCATTTCGGATCACTGCGCCGAAAGATCACGCCGGTCGTCCTTCATCTGAACTCGAAGATGTCTATCTCCAACATTCTCGTCAGAATCTCTCCTGAGAATATCCAGTCTACGCTTTACCAACTGGAGAAAGAATGGCGAATCGCCGCTCCGGACAAGCCCTTCGATTACGCATTCGTGGATGAGCACGTCGCCATGCAATATCGTGATGTGCGCCGGTGGGAACAAGTCATCGGCTATTCTTCTGCGTTTGCTATTGTGATTGCAGGTCTTGGGCTTTTCGGCCTGGCATCATTTGCCGCTGAGCAAAGAACCAAAGAGATTGGGATCAGAAAGGTGCTCGGGGCAACGGCGTCCGGAATAGTAGCCATGATCTCGAAAGAATTCCTGATTCTGGTGACCATCGCAAACATCATTGCATGGCCTGTCGCATATCATTTCATGAACCACTGGTTGCAGAATTTCGCATATCGCACGAACATCGGTATCGAGACATTCTTGCTGGCGGGCTCAGTTGCTCTGACAATTGCTTTGATCACCGTAAGCTCTCAGGCATTTAAGGCTGCAAGGACCAATCCGGTTGATTCACTGAAGCATGAATGAGGATAGAGTTATGATACGCATGAAGGGCATCACAAAGCGATATACGACCAAGTCGGTGACAACACACGTTCTCAGAGGAATCGACCTCGCAGTAGATGCGGGGGAGTTTGTTACGATCATGGGGCCGTCCGGTGCCGGCAAGTCAACGCTTCTGCACATCATCGGCATGCTCGATGACCCAACCGAGGGTGAATACTATCTTTCCGGTGAGGCCGTCCATCAACTGAGCGACAAGCGACGTTCGCAGCTCCATAAGGAATTCGTCGGGTTTATTTTCCAGGCCTATCATCTGATCGATGACCTGACAGTGTACGAGAATCTGGAGACGCCGCTTCTGTATCAGAAGATCAAGTCAGCCGAGCGGAAAAGCAGGGTCTGCGATATTCTGGACAGATTCCAGATTGTCGGCAAGAAAGATCTGTTTCCGAGTCAACTGTCAGGCGGCCATCAGCAGTTGGTCGGAGTGGCACGCGCTGTGATTTCGGAGCCAAAGCTGATTTTGGCTGATGAACCCACCGGCAGTCTTCATTCCGCTCAGGGCAAAGAGATCATGGAGTTGCTGAAGAAACTTAACTACGACGGCACAACGATCATCCAGGTCACGCATTCCGATGAATGCGCAGCCTGCAGCAAGAGAGTTGTTAGATTACTTGACGGTTGGATCACTAAGTAACATTGTCAGGATCACTTGTATCCTGAACTGCGGAGCAGGATCTCACCACTCAGGTTCCATTCGTAGCGAAATCGAAAACGATCGTCCTGCGGAATATACACCGGAGCCATGCTCCTTGTACTCTGAGTCAGTGATGTTCTGTATTCCAGCATTAAGAGTAATGTCACCAAACCTGATCTCTGAACGCAGATTGAGTGTAGCCCAAGACGGTGTGCCATTCTCCGCAATGCGGGTGTCGTCGATATCACGCTGGGAGAGCCGCCTTTGCGATCCCGCCGCACGCACATACCCCTCAATCCAGGAGTTCATACTCGTGTGTGCTCTGAGTGATAACATCCCCATCAGCGGGGGAATTCTGCTCAGAGGTTCATGGTCAGTCTGATTCTCGCCGAATGTCCAGAAGCTATTCGCGCGTAGCTCCAGCGTGCGAGTGATCCACGCCGCATAATCAAATTCGAACCCATAGATGCGAGAATCCCCGACATTAGTCCGCTGGTATATATCGTACTCACTGGGGTCTTTCTCTCCATCGCCATTCTCATCATAGAATGTCTTTCCGTCGTAAACACCCGGCTTTCGATCGATTAGACCACTGAGCTGATTGTAGTACAGAAGGAGGCTGCCGTTCATAGATGATCTCTGAAGTTTGACGCCTGCTTCGAAGTTGCTGCTGATTTCCGGATTCAAACCGAAACTCGGGGCATCGACTCCGCTACTCGATTTCTTAAGGACTACAGCATCGTTCAAACTCGGCGCGCGGAATCCTCGAGACCAGCTTGCCATAAGATTTGCAGTCGGCAGAAGCTCATAGCAGAGCGCGGCAGCTCCGGTCAGGTTTTGATACGATTCCAGGAAGAGTCCAAATGGATCTTCGAGAGGCGATTCCATTTCGAAATAGCTGTATCTCGCTCCGAGTGTGAAACGCAGCCGACGCCTGATAGTGTACTCATCCTGAATGAAGAATCCGGCCGATCGATAGCGTGAATCATCTGGGTACGCACCCCGTTCACAGGTCTTTGTGCCGTTGCTGACGGTGTATCTTTCGCTGTTGATCTTGTCGGAATAGTATTCCCACCCGACGCTGAGCCAATGACTAGGCAAAATCATCGTGGACATCTGGAAAGCGTTGCCCCAGGTCGCTATCCTGTCCATATCCGTGGTGATGTCCGATTTGCCGGTGCGCTGCTGAATTCTGCCTTCAATCTCTCTTTGATAAGATACATTCAGACGCACTGAATGAACGAATGAGCAGAGTAACTTCGATTCGATAGTCAATACACCGAGATCTCGATCCTGCGGATCGTAGACATATTGCTGATAGTCGCCCGTCACATAATTGTCATATCTGGGGACATTGTTCTGCCTGACTGCCAGGTAGTCGAGTTTCAGAGTGGTCCGATCAGCAATGCGGTAGGAAGCACAGGTGCGTATGGCAGTTTCCTCCCATCCTGTCGGTACCTGGTCACCGATTTCTCCTCCTGCGTGAAGGTCCCCGACCTTCCTGTATGTCCCACCAATGGATGCAGACACACGATTGTAGTTTCCGTTCAAATTCATGTGAACGCTTCTGCCATTATCTGCACTCGAATATTGGCTGCAGAATCTCGGATGAAGCCTGACTCCCTCCCCGGCAGAGGGCGCCCGCATCGGAATCAGATTGATTGTGCCCCCCATCGCTTCACTGCCGTACATAACCGATGACGGTCCTCTGAGCAATTCAATCTTCTCGAGTGAACCGAGATCGATAGTGTTCAGATATTGATTACCCCCGGATCGAAACGTCGGCTTGTTCAGGCGAACACCATCGTAGAGCAGCAGAACATGCTTGCCGATAAGACCGCGCACTATAGGCGCACCATGACCGGCAGTAGTCTTCTGCACGAGCACGCCCGGTTCCTCGCGGAGAACCTCTGCGGTAGTCGTTGCGAACCGTTCGGCGAACTTCTCTCTCGGAGTGACCGACACTCCGGCAGGCACGACGAATTTGTCTTCGGAAAAAGGCGTCGCCGTCACTGTGATGCCGTCAACGGGAATCGTCCTCGGTTCAAGGAATATCGCAATATGCCCGGTAGCATTCCTTCGAAGAGACACATAGCGGATAACTTCGTGATACCCCACATGCGATACGGATACTTGATATTCTGCCGAATCGAGATCGGAGATGATAAATCTGCCATCCTCATCGGCAGCGCTGAGAATGGACCTTCCATCGATTTCTATCGTAGCGCCTGCAATCGGCCTACGGGTAGTCAGGTCGAGGACTCTCCCTTCAATCGAGTGGAGTGTCTGAGACATTACCGGCTCGTATAAAAGCAAGTATGCCAGAAGCAGAGCTAATAGACGCGGTGTCATTTCGTGAACTCGATCGATTCTCAGCTCATGAGCTGTGGGTCGATGTCTCCTCATCCAGCGCAGACGGATCTGTTACGCAAACATCAGCAATTTAATATATAATCGCCTGTTTCACAAGTCATCTGTCGCAACTTTCTGGGAGTCGGAACCTAAAAGGTACCCCCCTTCTGGGGCATGTTGAAAAAGTCACGGACCGTGGAACGTCGTCATCGCGAGGAGCGAAGCGACGTGGCGATCTCTATGTCAATCAAAGCTATTGTGAAATGCGGAGATTGCCACGCTTCGCTCGCAATGACAGCGTTTGGGGTTTTTCAACAAGCCCTCTGATCTGGGGTCAGGATGGAAAGAGATTGGTAAGGGAATGGTTCAAGAGCAGGTAAGTCGGAGAGAGCGTAGCGAACGGAGACTTACCTGCTACAGACTCAAAACAAGTGGACACATCCCCCATGTCCTGGTTGATTGTATTCAACCAAAAAGACAGCCACCAGGGATGGAGATATGTGCCCAATAGGATATTACACAAATATGCGGTTAAGTAAAGACCCAAAATGGCCTCGCTACGAGATGGTCAGATATGCCCGGGAGCATGGAGTCAAACCTGCGGCCAGAGCATTCAATACGACTCCCAGGACAGTCGGCAAATGGCTTTCAAGATGGGAACCTGGTTCTCTGAGAGGTCTGGAGGATCGAAGGCAGGGACCGAACAACAGACGCTACGATCTCAACAAAACAGAAACGGGAACCGATGAATCGGCTCCCGTTATGATTCGCGCTTAGTATCCAATCAACCGGATCAACAATCCGGAATTCCATCATTATTCGGATCGCCAGGCGGAGGGCCGCCTCCGAAGATGTACTGAATCAGATAGACGACATCGTCGATATCAATCGCTCCGGAGCAGTCGACATCACCAGACTCGATCGGATCAGGTGGCGGGCCACCGGCGAAAATGTATTGAATGACATACACAACATCATCGATGTCGACCGCACCGCTTCCGTCGCAATCGCCGATCAGGTAGTCGAACGGGAATTCGATCTTCACCATATCCCAGCCGACATGTCCGAGTTCATCGATAATGACAACCTCGACCAGGTATGCGTATCCGGGCGGGTACTCTGTCGGATCGGGATCCCATTCGTAGCCATAGGTTCCGGACCCGGGAGGGTCTTCTGTCGGCCAACCAACGCTATCGGGTATCTCGACGGTAGAATCCTCTTTCGGAGATATCACGAGCATATCGGTGAGCTTGTGCCCATCGAAACCCTTGCCCCAATCAGTCGATTGCACTTCGGATCCGGTCGCCGGATCCATGAAGTCGACATAGAACTGGGGATGTACGCAGAATGAATTCGCTGTCACAACGTGATGGTGGTCAGATGGAATTACATCTTCGTCGTTTTCAAACATCTCCTTGAGATACCGCTTCAGGGTTACATCATTGCCGGTGACATGCTCGACTTTAAACTTACAAGGTCCCAGCTTCCCTTCGATGTATTTTAGAGTTCCTGCCTTTGCATTGGCATCATTGGTGCCGGAATTGCGATTGGTTCCCATCGAATCCGCAACTTCGTTCACCATCTGACCGTCGGTCATAGTGCCGTTGCCATCAAGCCCAGGAAATCCATTGCCCGCCCAATATTTCAGACAGGCGGCGACAGCCGTTGGATAGCAGCCGTAGTTGCTGCCATCATCGGCATCGGGATAGAGATCATTCTGATTGAAACTCGGAATCCCCTTGTTGTATCCCTGGAAACAGTCGAGTGGTCCTCGTGGCCGTTTGATTGGTGCCTCATATCCCTGCGGCACCGGCAGAACTGTGACGACCATCTCAGCAACATTATCCGCCTGTGTTGTGAACATGATCTCCACCGGGGGAGAGGTCACGTAGTTAAACACCTCGGGATAGAATATCGTGGGAACAGGTGGGAACGGATCATAATAAACGGTAATAGTATCCGAAGTCACCAGCCCATTGATTGCTGTCATGGTCGCTCGGACTGAATAGTAGCCTTCTGTGAGCGGGGGATCCATCTGCGCGGCTACCAGCGTTGCGCTCCAGCCATCGCCACTGGAAGCAGAGTCATAGTCATCTTTCATGTAATCGCTGCCGTCGTAATCGATCCCAAACGGCTGCCAGATGCCCTCGTTGTAGATATCAAACGTTGTGTATTGGATTACAGATTCGTTCAGATAGTCGATAGCTTCGACCATCACAGACTCGCTGAAATAGGGGTGATCGTTCCACCACGCGGTATCGCTTGGGTGCGTAATGACCGTGTACGGTGGCAGTATGTCACCCTCACACATCAAAGTGATGATATAATCGTTGCTGGTTCCACAGGGGTAACCATCGAACAGTTGACTCCCTACCCAGAGCCAGTGCTCGCCGGCGGTGAGATCCATCTGAATAGACGCCTCTTCGCAAGGCGCAGACTGAGCGTACGGCTCCAGCCCGAGAACACACGTGCACTCAGGCGCACCCATAGGACAGCCGGTGACGTAACCTATCTGGAGCGGTTGTTCGGCCACACCGGTGAATATGATCGTTGCATCCGATTCGAGGAATAATTGATACCAGTCGGTATCACGAAAGTCGGCATCGGCCCAGATAGTACCACAATCTGTCTCGCCGCAGTTGATCGGCCTGAAAACAACCGGATCAGAACCGCATCCTCCGTTCATGTCATCACCGCACGGCTCCCCTTCGTCGGTTGCGCCGGGGGGACATTCGAGAATACATTCCACATGCTCATATATCTCAATCAGATAATCACCAGCGTCGCCACCGTAGCCATCGATCACGATATAGTAGCTATTGCCCCCCATAAGACTGAGGCCCCAGAGAGCAGATACATAGCCGGGGCAGGCGTCATCGTTGCAGGCATACGGCGCTCCGGGTGTGTACACATTTTCATACAGATACAACTTCGTGTCATAAGTCGATCCATTGCAGAGCGTAATATCCACCGTAACATTGAGAGGCGCCGTGTAAACATAGACAACATCCGGCGAACCGGGCTCGTTGTAAGGACAAATCTCATCGTAGTCGTCGACATACCCGACAGTGGTACCACCCATTACAAACGGCAGCCCCGGAATCGGAGTGGCATCGGCGATCTGATCCCCACCTTGGCGGAGAAGGCTGACGTCAGGTTTGTACTGCGGACCGCTGTATGGTCCCTTTGCGGGAAGATTCGGCGCAGTTGATACACCCGAATGGATGACTCCGAATGGAGTCTCCTCAACGACAGGAACAGCTCTCCCGATGGCAAGCGCTGATAGCGCCACCATGAGAAGTGCCGCGACAATAGCTATCATTACTCTTTTCTTGACAGACACGTGATTCCTCCTTAGTGCGTGTTTAATATCTCTTCATGCTCCTGATAAAGGACGGCGCGACAATATGCGCCGTGAAAATGATACGTTCATCGATCACTCTGATACGTTGATACATGTTCTGATCGTTCAGCGATTCCAACGGCCAGGTGCTGGCTTCGAGTTTAGTGAGTCTATTGATGTCAATTCGATGGATATGGCCTTATAGAGAAAATATACGACTCTGGCACGAGCGGTCAAGGGAAAAAGGGACATATTGGGACATGCGGGACCCTGCTAGTACGCATTTGTGCGCAATGTTGGTGTTTGTCCGCACGTTTCGAAAGACTATAAAGTGAGTACTCAGGCGCTCTCTTTCCGTTTGCAGTCTGCAGAAAAAAGCATATAATATTCTCACGATGAAGCTTGTAACAGCGAAACAGATGCAGGTTATTGATGCCGAAGCTATACAGAATCGCGGCATTCCCAGCATCGAGTTGATGGAGAACGCCGGCAGAGGGATTGCCGAGTTAGCGCGGACTATCCTCGATGACGATGTCACAGTTACCGACATTGCCCTGTTCTGCGGCAAAGGCAACAATGGCGGTGATGGTTTCGTGATTGGCCGCTACCTTCACGAGTGGGGAGCAAGTGTCCACTTCTACCTCCTCGGAATGATAGGCGATCTCAAGGGTGATGCCGCAGTCAATTGTAATAGAGCCGTTGAACAGAATCTGCCGATTTCCGAAATAAAGTCCGAGGGCGATCTCCCATATCTAATAGCAACTGATCTCGTCATTGATGCGATTTTCGGTACCGGCTTCGAGGGGGAGGTCCGCGGTCTTGCCGCACCATGCATCGAACTGATGAACGCTTCCGGCGCACCGATTCTCGCCGTCGATGCGCCCTCCGGACTCAACTGCGACACAGGCGAAGTCTCTGGCGTCTGCGTTCAGGCGTTTGCGACCGGGACTCTTGCTCTTCCCAAGATCGGACAGTTCCTCTATCCCGGCAGATCATATGTCGGCACGCTGGAGGTCATCCCGATCGGCATTCCCGACGATGTCGTAGAACAGGCCGCCATCAAGATCAACCTGATTGACCAGGAGTCTGTTAATCGGCTGTTGCCAGTACGTCTGCCGACCGCTCACAAGGGCACTTGTGGAAAGCTGTTCATTCTCGCAGGTTCGAGAGGATATACCGGTGCGGCTTGCCTTGCAGCGGAGAGTTCGATAAGATCTGGAGTTGGATTGTGTTATCTCGGGGTTCCGATGGGTCTGAACCCGATATTCGAAACAAAACTGACGGAAGTCATCACTCGGCCACTTCCCGACGTCGCCAAGAAACAGTGCCTGGCGTTGCGTGGAATGGGGGAGATTAGGCAATATCTGAAGGATGCCGACGCTGCAGTGATTGGTCCGGGGCTCGGGACGCACCATGAGACAAGAGAACTTATCAGGCGACTGATACCCGATCTTGCCATACCGACAATCATAGATGCTGACGGTTTGAATGCAATAGAAAACCATTCTGATGAGCTGTCAAAATGCGGAGCTCCTCTGGTGATAACGCCTCATCCGGGCGAGCTTTCGCGACTGATTGACGTGGATGTTCCGTCAATCGCCAAAGACAGAATGACTTACGCGCTTGACGCTGCACAGCGATTCGGCTGCGTCGTGCTGCTCAAGGGTGCACCCACGTTTGTTGCCGATCCTTCGGGAGAGGTCTTCGTTAATCCGACAGGCAATGCAGGCATGGCGACCGGCGGCACAGGAGATATCCTGTCAGGGATCATCGGAGCCTTTCTCGCACAAGGGATTAGCCCCCTGAATGCAGCTTGCATCGGTGCATATATTCATGGGCGCGCAGCGGATGTCGCAGTCCGTGATATCGGCCCTACCGCACTTATTCCGTCCGACATAATATCTTATCTTGCTGAAGTCTACATGTCTTTTAACAGATAGCCTTCCGGGGGGCTTCTTCAGTCATACCTGCTATTGGGCTTGTTGAAAAACCCTAAATGACGTCATTGTGAGCGAAGTGTGGCAATCTCCGCGTTTCACAATAGCCTTGATTGACATAGAGATCGCCACGTCGCTTCGCTCCTCGCGATGACGACGTACCGCGGTCCGTGACTTTTTCAGCAGGCCCTATTCCAGCACCGATTGGAACTTTGGTCATGTGCGGGATTTATAACTTTCTGGAAGGTGAAAAAATGAGATTCAAAATGTCACAAATAGAGATCAGGACAATAACCGATATTCTGGATAGCTTGATAAAAGTACTGTTTCCTCCTGTTATGGAGCCAAGGATGGTTCCGATTGATGATCGGAGAAATGTGCGTTTCTCTCCTGATCAGCAGTAGTAGGTCCGTTGCTGGTGTGTGGAAAGGAGAAGTCTGGTGGCTTCTCCTTTTTTATTCTTGAAGCAGAATAAACTGCGAGATATCAATCTTGTACTTATTCGGATCGACCGGGTGCTCCACACTTCTCACATAGGTGTCATTTGCTTCATCGAAATCTGTGAGATCGGCAACGATCGGCTCCGCAAGCAGGCCACGCGTATCGGCAATGATTCTGACTTTCGGTCTGAAAATGTCTTCCGGATTATTCGATATCACAATCGCCAGTTGGCCACTGCTCAGCAGCAACAGAGTTCCGGTCGGATAAACACCGAGCATCGTTATGAAAACTTTGACCAGCAGAGGGTCGAACTTCGTACCGGAGAGCCTCACAACTTCGTTGATTGCTCTATCGAATCCGACTTTGTCTTTCTGGTACTTTCTATCAGCGGTAATCGCATCGAAAAAATCGCAGATTCCGACAATTTTCGAGTAGAGATTGATCGGACTGGTTCGGTTGATATATGGATAGCCACTACCATCGAGATTCTTGTGATGTTCAAAGGAGACAAGCATGGCACGAGCTGTATTTGAATCCAGCGTCATAGAGTCTCCGAGTATTCGCACACCGTGGATCGGATGCGCGCGAAGCTGATCCCAATCGGAACCTTCCAGCTTGCTTGGCTTATTCAGTAGATCGACAGGAATTTTCGTCTTTCCGATGTCATGAAACATCGCAGCAAACCCAATCTCGGCTAGCATTGGCCTTGAAAATCCGAGCCTCATTCCTGTCGTAACAGCGTAAATGCAGACATCAACGCTGTGTACAAAAGTATAATCATCGAAATTCTTGAGTGCCGTCAGTTCGAGTAGATAAGTTTCGTCAGAGAGGAGTTGATCAACCAGAGCATGTACGACGCGCTTCAGCTTAGAAACTGCAATAGGTTTTTCTGGAGATGCCTGCCCAACGATTTCGCCCACAGCACTTATGGCTCCAAAGAAGTTCTTTCTCGCCAGCTTGCGTTTCTCGGCAATCGTTTTCGGTTTGCCCGCCTGTGATTTCTGCTCATCTGACTCAATTAAGGATACGTTGATCAGCATCTCCCTTTTCATCTCTTCCAGTAGTATAGTGCGGTTGTCCTGATCCTCAACCGGGTTTAGCCGCGCAAGTATGGAGAATAGCGCGCTCAACTCCGATTCCTCGGTACCATTCTCAAACCTAAAACCGGCGCAGCAGTACAATGAGAATGTTTCCTGCAGATACTTGACAATCAGATAACCGTCGAGATCTGTCCTGAGTCTCTCATCGTTAAAGAAGAGGTATCCATCCGATAAGTGCAGGGTTACATGATCATAGCGCTCGAATGCATGAGCCAGGTACCCGCCAAACTTTTCCAACTGACGTGTGTAGTTTTCATTAGTAGCTTCATAAATCCTGCACGTCCGCAGCATTATGTAGAGCTGCTTGACGAGGTCATGCCCGAGCACGTTATGCTGATGCTTGTCATGATTGGTACACGGCTCTTTGTCGACGCGCAACGGCTTCATCATACGTTCCTCGCCTTACTTTCGCGATTCTTCATGCGTCTTGCGAGCGCGCTCTTTGCAGAAGCTCGATGGACTCCCTTTGATTTACTTGCCCATTTGTTCAGAATCTGATCCACGTAATCGCCATCCTGGAGTGTTAGAGCCTGGAATGCAAGGTCGCGCAACCTTTTGGCCGATTCGCTACCGAAAGTAAATCGCTTGCCGGCAAGTTTCTTCAGGCATGCGAATGCCTTCTGGTCGCCTACCAGCGCGAGCGTGTTTAGAAACTCTCTCTGCTCCGCCGGCTCGAACATTTTGAACTGCTTAGCCGTGACAATCGAGAGAAGCGCAGACTGCGCCGTCTTGACCATATTCTTCCCGAGGTGGTGTACCACAGTACGCCGTATTCTATCAGAATCGTCCGTCAATAGACTGATCAGAGCATCATTCGAAATCCCTGAATTTATCTTGCACAGCGCCAATACAGCTTCCCATCGCACCCGTTCGTCTTCATGCGCCGCGGCCTTCTTCAGTGGCGGTACGCTCTTGTCGGTTCCGATCTGCCCGAGAATGTTGGCTGCATTCCGAACAACAAACCATCTGGCATCATAGATCGCTCCTGAGATAATCTCCGGCTTCTTCCGGCCTTTGCTCTGAAGCAGATCGCAGAGCATCTTGCGTGCAGGGAAGTATTCCAGTTCACCCAGCATCCAGAGCAGTTGAGTCAGGGCGCTCCAATCGAGCTGCTCCAGGTATGACTGAACAGAATCGAGATCCTCCGATTCAGATCGATTCAGAATCTCCGTCAACTTTGATATTCTGATTCTGTCGCCGCACCTGTTATATCCTTGCCGGAGACGCTCTGATCGCAGGCGAGCGTCCTTGCTCAGCAGCGTCACCGTGCTGCGGTATTTCTCGATCATGTAGACCAGAAGTGCAAATTTCTCCCCGTCAAGTAACGTGTTGAACATGTTATCCAACGTGTCACATGTCAGCATGAAATCCCGGTCGGCTCGTTCGTTGATAGCAATGTCAAACAGTAGATCGATCGCTGAGAATTCTATCGAAACCTCCTGATCTTTCTCCAGCATCGACCGAATCGCGTCTTTTTCCTGCTCGGAGAAATACTGAAGATCGGCGACGAATCTGCTTGTAGGACGCAGACCTTGCTTGGCGATATTCGCGGACTCGGCAGTCTTGATCAGACTTTCTTTCGCTCCAGTTGCACTTGTAGCCCGTTCATTGCGAATTAGATCACCGACGTCGGAGTCGCTGAGAGTGTGCTCCGATGCAAGTCGCGGGACTTCCATTGCGGCAGCGGTCACGGTGAATTCATCGACCGCATCGTATTCGATGAAATCAAAATCGGATTCCCAGAGGATATTCACGAAGTCTTCATAAGCTTCGGTACTGACCAGGACGGTCCTCAGGCAATCGAAGAATCTGGAGAATTCATGCAGGTCAATTCCCTTGCGGAACCTGATACCGCGGACTCCGTCTCTGTGCATAATACCTGACAGATCCGTCTCACGTCCATCCGATTCAAAGACAGATTCGCTATCGAACAGGATTTCCTGGCGCCCAATCTGAAACTCTATGCATTCTCTTTCATCAAGGGCAGCCGATAGCTTTTCCCAGCAGGTTTGCCGAAATTCCCCCGGAATCGAGCTGTTTGCGGGATATAGAACGGATGTCTTCAAACCCCTGCTCAATGCGCTAACGAATTCCGCAGCTATGTCACTCAAACTGCCGTAGTCTTCTTTAGTCATCAATCCTCGATCAAGCTCCTGCGGAGCCGGAATATGGTAGTAGCCCTCTACTAGGTTCTTATCGGCAGAATGGAGAGGAATTTGATGGCATAGAGCTTGCCGGAAGCCATCTAAAAGCCGTCAAGTATCTGATGCGCTATCTCTTTAGCAGATTGAAGACAAGACCTGTCTACCCAGACCTCTACACGCACCGGCGATGAGGTCCCGTGGCTTCCCAGCACAATTCCAATATCGTCGGACTTAATTATCGCCCTAATGCCCGAATTGGCAAGAGCTTCCACCAACATCTGACCATAGAGGCGCGAAGGAACATCCTTGAGGAATACGAAGTTTATATGCTCCTGTTGGGGCATTGAATCAGTCTCTACAGTTGGAGTCTACTCTGATAAGGCAATCCGATCTGTCGCAGCATACACGTTGAGTTCAATTCCATCTTCGAATAGAATTACTTCCGATGTGAGCTTTGATGCTCTCGCGATCGGAATGAAGCTGTCTATCTTGTCGAAAAATGTCCAGAAAGGTTCGACATTCTGCTGGACTTTCCTCACTTCTGCGATGGCTCCCGTTGGGTCATGTGGATCGATCAGCCGAACACCTGAGATTCGACAGAACTCCGTCAAACCCAGATGCTCCAGTAGCGCCGGAAATCGGAGAACTTCGATTTCGATGACCGCGGCACCGGTTCGCATTTCGACTTCCATCAGAAGAAGTCTGTTGGACTCCACCGTATTCAAAGCGAGATACATCATTGGATTGCTGCCCACAGGCTGTCTGAAACTTATTATTCCGATAGGTGAGCCGGGATCAACAAGTATATAAGCAGTCAGACTTGAATTGACCCAGAAGACAAATTGCGAAATCAAAATACAGATTACACCAAGGCTTACCACCAAAGCTCTTTTCAGAAGTATGTTCCCGAGTTGGGATCTGGGTACGGAACTGCGACTGATGGTCCAGACAGATTTGAGGAACACCCAAATCACAATCAACATGCCTGTGGCAAATAGTGCCGATGCTATGAATGTGAGCTTGTGGGTCATACCATTGATATTCGGCAACGAATGAGCATTCTGAAACTAACACTTCGCTTCTATAGCGAAAAGCCTCAGCATCTTGTGGATAACCCTTAAATGAGATTCTTAAGACTCTCGTCTAAGACCTTGGAATACTGCATGTTAATGGCTTATCCACAGACAATACGACTTTATCCACATCAGACCTTGATTTTGGCGGGTTCGGTCCTGTGAACGACGTCCCCCTCCTTCATGCGGCACGCGCCTTCAAATACCGCACCTTGTTCTATTACAAGGCTTTTGGTCTTAAGGTCGCCACTCAGTACTGCCTTGGCCTGCAGCTCAACCTTCTCGTCAGCGGTGACATTACCCATCACCTGGCCGGCGACGACGGAGATCTTGGCTACGATATCCCCCTCGACGTTGCCGGTGGGGCCAACCACAACCGTTTCGCGGGAAATTACCTTGCCTTTGACACATCCGTCGACGCGAACAGCTCCCGTAACTTCCACCGTGCCAGTAATTGTGGCGTCTTTGCCAATGACCGTATTCATGTTCTCTGCCATTGTCACTCTGCCTGCTTTAGAAGTTCAACGTTCATGTATTCTTCAGGATTTACCGGAGCACCTTCATATCTGATTTCGTAGTGCAGATGAGGTGCTGAACTCCTGCCAGTGTTTCCGCACAGGGCAATCAATTCATTCTTCCGGATGGCATCGCCGACCGAAACAAGTATGGCGCGGTTATGCCCGTAATACGTTTTATATCCATTAAGTTGATCCAAGATAAGGTAGTTTCCAAATGTTTCGTCCCATCCCGCAAACTCCACTCGGCCGCTCGCCGTTGCATACACAGGCGAGCCTTCTTTAGCAGCGATGTCCAAACCGAAATGTCTCCTGAGCTCTTCTGATTCATCAGGGACGAAACTTCTCGATATAGTCCCCGACATCGGAATACCCTCCGGCACTGATGGATCGGTATCACCATCTGTATCGGCAGCTGCCGGTTCGATGCGCTCTGAAAGTCCGACCAATTCCGCCTCCGACTGGATGCTATCGGCAGACGGGAATTCCGGCGAGGCCTCTATTCCGGCCAGCTCCATCATTCTGCGCAATAGTATATGATTCGTCTGCAGGTCCTTTTCGAGCCTGTGTACACGTTCAGTGTAATCCCTGAGTATCTGATTCTCGATCTGAAGATCATCCGCAAGCGATGCCCGGTTCGATAGCCTTGAGTAGCTCAGCGCTCCAAAAGTCACAAGGATTATCAGCAGAACGACGACTGCAATCAACACCCTCAGCAGCCAGCTCGGCAGTCGAAGACTGCGAGGCTGGTCAGAGGAATCATTAATCATCATCAAGGTTACATGCTTCGTGACGCTATTCCTCCACGCCCCATAATCAAATCGATTAGTCGCGACAGATCATCAGTGTTATAGAATTCAATTTCGATTCGACCACCCTTGAGGCTGCGTCTGATATGCACTGCTGTCTGCAGATGTCTTTTCAACATAGTTTCAGCCTCGAAGATTTCGGACGGCGGACGCTTTAGTTTGAGACTGCGTCCACGCTTCTTGCGCGGCTTGCCATACACCATTCCTTCCAGCTCGCGCACAGAGAGATTCGATTCGGCAATCTTTCGTGCGATCTCAAGCTGCTTCTCTTTGTCAGGCACCGCAAGGATAGCTCGAGCATGGCCGGCAGAAATGCTGCCTTCATTAATCAGTTCCTGCACCTGCTCTGGAAGCGTCAGCAGTCGCAAACTGTTTGCGATTGTCGACCTATCCTTACCGACTTTCGAAGCAAGCTCTTCCTGAGTCATCGATCCCGACTGCAGCAGACGCTGAAATGCTCCCGCCTCCTCGATTGGGGTAAGATCTTCTCGCTGAATATTTTCGACCAATGCAAGCTGGAATGATTCAGTGTCGGTCATCTGATCCATAACAATTGCCGGAACCTCGTTCAAACCGGCGACTTGCGCTGCCCGGAGACGTCTTTCGCCCGCAATCAACTCATAGCTGCCATTGGCTCGCTTCACCAGTAGCGGTTGCAGGATGCCCTTCTCGCGAATGGAATCCGCAAGCTCGTTTATTCCTTTGTCCGAGAATTTCTTCCTCGGTTGACTGCTCCGGGTTACTACTTCGGATGCTTTCAGCATGATGAATTTTGAATCATTCCGGCGGTCTTCCCGCACGGGAATCAAAGCATCCAATCCTTTTCCTAACGCTAATTTAGCCATGACTCATAAACTCCTCGGCTAATTCAAGATAATTCTTCGAACCTGTGCTGACAGCATCGTAGAACACGATTGGCTTTCCGAATGACGGAGCCTCTGAAAGCCTCACATTCCTGCTAATGACAGTCTTGAAAACTTTCCCGTCGAAATAATTACGCGCCTCGTCAGCAACCTGTCGAGAAAGATTGAGGCGCGAATCGTACATTGTCAGCAGTATTCCTTCGATCTCGAGATCAGAATTGAGATTTGATTTCACGAGTTCAATCGTTCGCAACAACTGACCCAAGCCCTCAAGGGCATAGAACTCGCATTGTATGGGAATTAGAACTGTCTGCGCGGCTACCAGAGCATTCAGTGTCAGCAGGCTGAGCGACGGAGGACAATCGATTATTATGTAATCGTATTGCTCCGAGATCTGGGAAACAGCATTCCTCAATCTGTTTTCTCTGCTTTGTTGCTGGACCAATTCGACTTCAGCCCCAACAAGATGAATGCTCGATGGAGCAAGCTTCAGAAATTCGATCTCAGTCGGCAGCGTGACCTCATTGAGGGTAGCCTGCCCGAGGACCACATCATAGACAGAACGGCTGATCTCTCTCGTGTTTATTCCCATGCCACTGGAGGTGTTCGCCTGGGGATCGAAATCTATGAGAAGCACGCGTTTCTCTGCAACCGCAAGGCATGCAGAGAGATTAATCGCAGTAGTCGTTTTCCCGACACCACCCTTCTGATTCGCAATCGCTATTGCCTTACCCATCGAGCCAAATCCTATCTACATAAGACACAATCTACCAGTGACTTGAATCCTAATAAAGTTGACACAAGTGCGATTGCAACAAAAACTTTTATTTTTTATAAACTATTGAAAGATGGCGCTCCGACTCGAACTCCGAAACAGAATATGGAAGCGTCAACGCTGCGGTGAGGTCATCATACTTCGCTGCCGCCCTATCAATCGATGGATCCGGAGAGGTCCCTTCCATGAAAACCAGCGCTCCCATCGGGCGTAGCCAACCTCGAGATTTGCGGACAACATTGGCGTGCGAACCTAGCGCTTTGACAATCACCAAATCGACGGGAGCGGGAAGATCAGCACGCCTGAAATCACCTTCGATGAACGTGGCATCTATTCCAAGCCGACTGCAGACCTTTTTCTGAAAAGCGATCTTCTTCGGTGAGGAGTCGAGTGAGATCAGTTCGATCTCCGGAAATGTCAGCTTCAGGACCACCCCGGGAAAGCCGGCACCGCTTCCGACATCGAGCAGACGGCATCCCGGCAGAAGTGAGAAGCAAGAAGAAATCGTTCCCGAATCGATGATCTGTTTCACCACTTCGCGCTGCGGCTCCTTATGAGAGACAAGATTCAGGATCGGATTCTCCGCCAGGATCGCTTCAGCGAACGCAATCAGCTTCGGGACAGCATCGGGTGGGAATGGAATGGATCCTGCAGCGATCATGTCGCGAAGATGCGTGCGCCATTCGCCGGGCCAGTCGTATGTTTCACGTGAAACATTCATGAAAGTAGTCCTATAGGGAACTGCCGGGCATAGGATTGCTCACGCAGAGAGTCTCTTGAGATGCACCATAAGCACAGTGATATCGCCGGGTGAAATGCCGGATATTCTCGACGCCTGCCCCAGAGAAACAGGCCGTAGGCGACCGAGCTTCTCTCGAGCTTCCACTTTCAACCCGGTCAGTGATGCATATGACAAGTCTTCGGGAATCGCGAGGTTCTCAAGCTTGCTGAATTTCTCGATCTCCCGCCGCTGCTTGTCGAGATAGCCTTTGTATTTGATTCTTATCTCGATGTCGGTCTTGACCCTGTGAGAATATCCGCCAAGGGAGTCATCGCTGCCTTCGATATCCGACACCTTGACCTGGGGCATCCTAAGTGCAGCAGCAGCTGATAGCTTCTGTCTACCGTTGCCGCCAAATTCAGTGGGAAGACTTGTCACAGGCAGGAAGACCGATTCAAGCCGCTTCGCTTCTCTGCCAACAAGTGCAATCCTCTCGGTTTCTCTGGCGTAGATTTCCTCCGGTATCAGGCCAAACCTGTAACCGTATTCTATGAGCCTTTCGGCGGCATTGTCCTCGCGCAGTTCCAGACGATATTCTGCGCGCGAAGTAAACATGCGGTATGGTTCCTCGGTAGATTTCGTCGCTAGATCATCAAGAAGCACACCGATATATGCTTGCGAGCGATTGAGAGTGAAAGCAGGTTCGCCACGCATTTTCAACACCGCGTTGATTCCTGACATGAGTCCTTGAGCAGCCGCTTCTTCGTAACCAGATGTGCCATTTATCTGTCCGGAGAAGTAGAGACCTTCCACAAGCTTAGTTTCGGTAGTCGGTCTGATCTGATACGGGAAGAAGAAATCGTATTCGACCGCATATCCGGGAGTTGTGATGACCACATCTTCGAGTCCCCCTACAGTCCGAATGGCGCGCAACTGCGTCTCCTCTGAAAGGCTTGTAGAAAAACCATTTGGATATATTTCGTCTGTACCATTGCCCTCAGGTTCCAGGAAGAGCTGATGCCTCGGTTTGTCGCTGAATCTCACTACCTTATCTTCGATGGATGGGCAGTACCGCGGACCAATCCCCTTGATTTGCCCCGAGAATAACGCCGATGAACTCAGATTGTCCAGGATGAACCTGTGTGTATTCTGATTAGTGTATGTAATCCAGCATTTTGCAGAGTTCTCGCAGATATTCTCTGATCTGAGCGAAAATGGCGGGCAATCGGGATCTCCCTGCTGCTCCTGCAGGATATCGAAATTGATCGTCCTCCCATCGAGTCGCGGTGGAGTACCAGTCTTCAGTCGACCCGCGTTGAACCCGATGCTCTGAAGCTGCTCAGATAGATATAACGCTGGTGGTTCATCGACTCTGCCTGCATGATTCCTCACGTTTCCCGTGTGGGTAATACCGTTTAGAAAAGTGCCACTTGTCAGAATCACCGCGCGGCATTGAATTACGGGGCCTCCGGCAGTCTCGGCACCTGTCACTCTGTTGCCTGAAGTTTTGACAGCAACCACCGAATCTTCAATAACTTCGATATTCTCCTGCCGGTCGATGACGCGCTGCATGTACTCACGATACGCGATTCTATCAGCTTGAGCGCGAGATGACCAAACCGCAGGGCCTTTGGAGAGATTGAGTCTACGAAACTGGATGCCGGTCCTGTCAGTCGCCAGTCCCATCTCGCCACCGAGCGCATCGAGCTCCTTGACAAGCTGTCCTTTGGCGAGCCCGCCAATGGCAGGATTGCATGACATCTGGCCGATTCTATCTCTTCGTAGGGTCACCAGCGCGACAGTGCATCCCATACGTGCAGCCGCAAGTGCTGCCTCACATCCGGCATGACCACCGCCAACAACTACTATGTCAAATCCTGTCTTCATGTCTAATCTACAATCACTTAGACGATTTACAGTTCCTCGCGGTGATCAGAGTTTCACGTGAAACAGATGCTATTTTCCTATGCAGAAACTTGAGAAAATCTTGTCGAGGATATCGTCAGGTGTGATCTTCCCAATGATTCCCTCGATATGTCCGACCGCAAGTTTGAGATCAAACGCCACGAATTCATGACTTTTACTCTCTGATAGAGACGTCCGAGCTGTCTGCAACTGCTCGCCAGCCTTCTCGAGAGCAGATTTGTGCCGGTCTGATGCTACCCTGACTTCGTCTTTCTCAGGAAGTCTCCCATTTGGAAAAGTCGAACTCAGTATTGCGTTTTTGAGTTTGTCAATCCCTTCCCCGGTCAAGGCGGAAATATACAAAACATCGTCCGGAAGAGAAGCCTTTATTGCCTGCAGAGCGAAGTTGTCTATCAAATCTGTCTTGTTGACTGCGAGGATCATTCCAGCAGAGACGGTTATATTCATCATCTCGTGAGCGATTGCAGGAAGATCATCTTCTGTGCAATCGATCAAGCCAATGATTACACCTGCACTCACCATCTGCTGCCTGCTTCGTGCAACACCAGCTATCTCGACCGGGTCGGATGTATCACGAATTCCGGCAGTGTCGATCAACTCGACCGGCAACCCTCCAATATTCACAAACTCTGAGATGGTATCTCTCGTTGTACCGGGGGTGGAAGTCACAATCGCCCGATCATGATCCAGCAGATAGTTGAAGAGTGAAGACTTGCCTGAGTTGGGCGGACCGACAATCGGAACCACGAGGCCATCCTTCAGAATTCTGCCGGTTTCGAATGTCGCCAGCATAGCCCTGATATCGATATCTGCGCTCTGCATAGCCTCAGTGACCTGTGCAAGATGTGCAGGATTTATATCCTCCTCCGGAAAATCGGTATACGCTTCAAGAATCGACAATGCCTTTATTAGATTGTCTCGCAATGTATTAACGCGTTTAGACAGATTGCCTTCAAGCTGCGACATCGCCACTTGGTGGCTCGATTCAGTGCGCGCGGATATCAGATCAGCGACAGCCTCAGCCTGCGACAAATCGAGCCTGCCATTGAGGTATGCTCTCAGTGTGAATTCGCCCGGCTTCGCATGTTCAACGCCATTTCTGACGAGCAGCTCAACAAGTTTGGATGATATGTATGGGCTGCCGTGAGTCGATATCTCGACCGTATCTTCGCAGGTATAAGAGTGAGGAGCGCACATGACGACCGCTACAACGTCATCAAGCGTCTCTCCTGTCGATGGATCAATGATAGTCCCATGGTGCGCAGTGTGCGACGGAGACTCGATTAAGCTCTGGTGGCCGTGAAAGAGGGTGTCAGCTACCTGCCGCGCTTCAGGTCCGGATATTCTGACGATATGTATCCCACCTCTGCCGATCGGAGTCGATACAGCGGCAATGGTAGTCTCACTTCTTCCGCTTGGGAGTCTGTTTGGCATCAGTCACCGAGACCGTTTGAGCTGGTGATGTGACAGGTATATGCCTCTTGTGGACAAATACTGCCTCAAAGAGACCGAAGATGTTGAACACTGTCCAGTACAGAACCAATCCGGTCGGGAAACTGATTCCCCACCACAAGAACACAGCCGGAAACAGATAGACCATCATCTTCTGTTTCGGGTCCTTAACAGTAATCTTCTGCTGGACAAACATCGTAACCGCCATGAGGACGGGCAGTATGTAGAGGCTGTCAGGCTGGGATAAGTCCTGCATCCACCAGACGAACGGAGCTCCTCTGAACTCGATAGTGCTCCTGAATACGGTGAACAGGGCGAAGAGAATCGGGATTTGTGGAAGCATCGGGAGACACCCTCCGAGCGGGTTGATCTTGTTCTCCTTATAGAGCTTCATCACCTCCTGATTCATCTTCTGAGCATCCTTCTTGTGCCTCTCCTTGATCTCAGCCATCAGGGGCTGAATTTCCTGCATTCTACGCATGGATTTCATCGACATGAAGCTAAGCGGAGAAAGCACAAGCTTGATGATTACGGTGAAGAGAATAATCACTATTCCATAATTCGGAATCACATTGTGGAACTTGCCGAGAAGCCAGGTTATACCTTTCGAGAAGGGCCTAATTATAGACCAGCCAAGATCGAGAGTGTTTTCCAGATCATTGCCAAAGACCTTCAACGTATTATAGTCGAGCGGACCGAGGTAGACAGTATACGCATCAAAGAGGTTGTCACGCTGGCCGAGACGCATTTTCAGCGAGATGCCGATACGAGAAAATCCGACAACTCCCCGATCCTCGTCATGCTCACGTTTCGATCCCTCGATTTTCAGCCCCGCACCGTCACGTGAGGTCGGAATTAGCGCGGCGGTGAAGTACTTCGAACGAGTTGATATCCAATCAGTTACACCATCCAGGTCGTCTTGGATCTCGTTGTTGTCGTTGAAGTCATTGAAGCTTTCTATATCGCTCCCGAGCAGGGCATTTGCTCTGAAATTGCTGAGATCATCCTTTATATTCTTCTCTGTCGGCTCGAGGCCTGGCAGGAAAGTCATTTCATAGAAATCTACAGCCCCAAGAGAATGGACGCCGTCAATTTCAAGCTCGATATCGAATTGGTAAGTGTCCGCGTAGAATCTGTAAGTCTTCTTCATTGTCACGCCCGACGGCAGTGTACAAGTGAATGCGAGTACATCGGAATCCAAGTCGGAAAGCGTAAGATCACCCCTGCTCGCAGCGAAGTGGATGTTTTCGAGTTCAAACCTGCCACGGTCGAACCTGAAATTCGGAACGGCTGCACCATCAGAATGCACCATCTCGATTCCGCCATTATCGAGATAATCGAACTTCTTGAGGATGAAGCTTGTCAATCCGCCGCCGCGCGTGGTAAGTTTTGCGGTATAAAGATCGGTGTTGACCGTGATAACCTCTTCAGGAAGAGTATCCACAGCAGCAGCTAATGAATCGTACTGAGCAAGCGTGCTTTCCGAGTGATCCATCGGCCTCGCCGCAGGAGGAGTCTCATCCACTATCGATTCCTGATAAGCTATTGCAACAGAGTCCGATACAGCGGCTGGTCGCGGCGCAGGCTGCTTCTGACCCATGTAGAACATCCACGCTACGAACACCACTCCAATCAGCACTAATCCTACGATGTAATTTCGATCCATGGCCTATTTACTCCACTGGGTCATAGCCGCCCGGATTCAACGGGTGGCATCTGGCGATTCTCCGGACTGAAAGACACATCCCCCTAAGGACGCCATGTTTGCCGAGCGCATCGATAGTATATTGGGAGCATGATGGCTCGAATCTGCACATTGCGCCAAATAGCGGGGATATCGCAACCTGATAAAATCTGATGAGATATATGAAAGGAAGAGTTGTAATCCTAAGCATGGTCAAGGAACCTCGAAATATCACCGGCAATGCCGGAGACCGGATCAACGGAGGGGATTGCATTTATCCAAATGACAGCCCTGGTACCCTGCTTGAACTTATCCATGTTCAATCTCAATGTTTCCCGGATAATTCTCTTTATCCTGTTCCTCTGAACCGCATTACCTGATGATCTTGGGGTGCGTATACAGAACTGACGCAGGGTGTCGTCGTAGATTCTGGACTTTATATTCAAGAATTGACCGGAGAATCGCTTCCCAGACCTGGCCACTTCCCGAATGACAATATCACTCTTGAGTCGGCATTCTCTGCCGAATCCGATATTATCTAATTTTCTTCGGCACACTTGGCGTCAGGTGTTTGCGTCCCTTGGCACGGCGGCGCTTGAGAATAGCTCTACCGGCTCTGGTGGACATACGTTTCCTGAACCCATGATCGTTTAGGCGCTTTCGGCGCGATGGCTGATAAGTTCTTTTCATATCCTCATCCTTGCTTTACAAGCCCAGCAAAATAGCCACTGAGAGCCAAAAGTCAAGGAAAAAGCCTCTCTGTTTTTGTTGACTGATTGACGAAGTGACTTATTTTTCGAAGCCAAAATGCCGATGATAAGAAATATGACGCTAAAACCGACTTATCTGCCGATTCTGATGCTGATCTCTCTCGCGATTCTCGTGATTTCATGCGGGGGTGAGAAGGGAAGTAATCCCGAGGATACAGAGTATACGTTGAACGGTGTCCTGTTCTATAATGCGGACAATAGTTCAAGCCTCTTCTATGTGAAGGTCTGTCAGAACGGAATCGATCTCTCCGGCGTGACTGTTCGAGTCGAGGGTATGACGATTCCGTATGCAGGCGATGGTGTCTATTCGGCGACCAGCCCCGGTTTGCAGCTCTCCCCCGGCGACACGCACACAGTTACGGTAAGCCTCGGCGACACACTCCAGCTTTTCTTCAAGGATCTCGTGCTGCCAGATACGTTCTCGGTAGAAGTCACTGATCCTGCGAGCCATGCCTACTACGGAAGTGGCTTCATCAGTCTCGAATGGACAGGGTCGGCTGGAAGCAAAGGGTATATCGTCACGGTTGTCAGACCAGATAGTTCTCTCACCGCAGCACCGTTTGCCAACTATGTCGAGCTGGTGACAGCCACGCAGATCGGTCCGGAAGCGTTTCAAAAAAGCGATGGAACCGATGTTGATGGTGATTACGACATTTACGTTCTCTCGTTCTCGACAGAGAATTTCTACTCCTGGCCGACGATATTCTTCCCACTGCCACAACCTGCGCCCGCCGGGAACATCAAAACTGACAGAGTCAGCGGCTCGTTTGGCGTCGGCACTCTCTCCAAGGGTGACTATATAACGGTCACCTACAGCCGGTAAATGTCGAAGAAAGTCTTCAACGAACTCAAGCATCTCATTACCGAAAGCCAACTCCCCGCAAGTTCTAATCTCGATAAGTTAACCACAGCAGAGATTCTGACGCTGATTAACAGCGAAGATTCCGGAATCGCGTCAGCGGTCAAGAAAGTCATCCCGCAGATACGCGAGGCCGTCGATCTGATTGTCGAATCACTCAGAAGCGACGGACGGCTTTTCTATATCGGCGCAGGAACATCGGGAAGGCTCGGTGTGCTGGATGCTTCAGAATGCCCTCCGACGTTCGGCTCTAAGCCGTCGATGGTGACGGGAATCATCGCAGGGGGCCGGCGTACGCTCGTGCGGTCGCGCGAAGGCATCGAGGATGATCGCGAGGCGGCGCGCAAAGATATTCGCAAGCATGGCGTCGGCAAAGGCGATGTCATCGTCGGCATAGCGGCGTCGTGGCGGACTCCATACACTCTGGAGGGTGTGAGAGAGGCGAAGAAGCTCGGTGCGAAGACGGTCTATCTCTGCTGTACACCGGTCGAGGCAAAGCGATTTAATGTTGATGTTCTGATCAATCCTATAGTCGGTCCAGAAGTTGTGACCGGGTCTACACGCATGAAAGCCGGCACGGCGACAAAGCTCGTGCTCAATATGCTGACGACTGCTTCGATGGTGCGGCTCGGTAAGACCTACGGTAATCGCATGGTTGATCTGCAGGCGAAATCCGAAAAGCTGACCGAGCGATCGAAGCGAATCCTTATGGAAGTGACCGGCGTGTCGTATCAGCAGGCGGGTAAATACCTCCAGCTTTCGCATGGACATGTGAAGAC
>JAHJOQ010000041.1 GCA_018820315.1 Candidatus Zixiibacteriota bacterium
ATCTTGCGCATGAGGCTACCTCCTGTTAGTTTGTGGCGCTTCGCGACCACGGGTTCTATCAGTTTTTAACCAAAACTAAAGGTAGCCTCATTGATTTCAAACACCTATCTGCACCAATACCGAATCATAACATAGGAACTGACAGCTTGATAGATTCTAAGCGAAACTGAATCCTCGCGCCAAGCACTAGATGTGGTTGGCGTACGTCTCGTGCGCCAACTGCGACAAAGCTGGAGCACGCGGACATACTCCAGCCACAACTTCTGTGAGGAGTGACATACCTCATCGCCACTTCACCGGGTCTCTCAATCTATTTGACAGAGCCGATTCTTTGTATATCTTATCGCCCATGACGAATCAAAAACTCACAGTCGAGCAGGCAGAGGTTCAGCTCAAAGAATTGGCTAAGCGCTGGCTTGCGATGGACGGGCTTTGGTTTCAGGCGGTCGAGCGTAAGTACGGGATGGAGGCGGCCATTGAATTAGACAAGCAGGCATGGGCGCATTTTTCGCCGATAGAGGCGAATCGGATTATGAACTTCCTCGGTATTGAACCGGGCGGAGGGCTTGATGCGCTGGAGAAATGCCTCCAGTATCGCTGCTATTCGTTCATCAACACACAGGAAATAACTCGTCCGGCACCAGATAAGTGCGTGCTCAAAATGACCGCATGTCGTGTTCAGGATGCAAGGCATCGTAAGGGCATGAATCCATTCCCCTGCAAAGAGGTCGGGGTCATCGAATACGAGACTTTTGCAAAGACCATCGATCCGAGGATCGAGGTGAACTGTATCGCCTGCCCTCCCGATGAGCAGAAACGAGATTTTTGGTGTGCGTGGGAGTTCACATTGAATAAACACCATCCGGCTTGAGCCAACCGGAACTTTTTGCAGATCGAGTGTATTATATTGTTGAATGATCGGCATGAGCTGGCGTACAACACCGAAATTTATCGAACTTTATGAAGAAGCTCATAATCGAAGTTGCCGTAATAGTCGCGATTGCCATAATAGCGGGCGGGATCAACAATTCCGTATCACACAGCCGAGTCGCATGGATTGGCTCGTGGCCCAGTTTATCGGATTCCGAAGACGATTCTACATGGAACTGCCTTTCATGCGAGCCGGGCGACCCTCCAATGCTGAGTCTTGCCGAGGCTTCCGCGCTCTATCAGAACAAAGAAGTTGTCTTCATAGATGCGCGCTTCCCCGAGGAGTATGAGGAAGGATATATCGAGAACGCGTATCTTCTCTCGATTGAGGCTGACGAAGACGTCTTCGACCAGCAATACCAGGCACTCCTAAAGGTCATCGATACGAGCACTCAGATTGTCACCTATTGCTCAGGCGAGGAGTGTGAATCGAGTCTGTTTCTTGCACGCTATCTGAGAGACGACGCCGGTTACCCGCATGTGAAGATTTTCTTTGGTGGATGGCGCAGGTGGGAGAAAGCCGGTCTTCCCGTAGTCTATCCGGCCGGGGGGAACTCCGAATGAAGGAACTCGCTACCAATAAATATATCACTTTGATATTCCGCGTGATTCTCGGTGCAGTCTTCTGCTACGCCGCAATCGACAAAATTGCGCACATTGACCAGTTCGCGCGCGCGATCTATTACTATCACATTCTGCCCGGCTGGGCGATCAACATCATGGCAGTTTTCATGCCGATGGTTGAAATGCTCGCCGGAATCGGTCTGATTATCGGCATAATGCCTCGTGGATCGGCGGCGCTCATCAATACCATGTTGGTGATGTTCCTCGTCGCGCTGATTATAGTCTATATCAGGGGTGTCGACATCAACTGCGGATGCTTCTCCGTATCAGACAGGGGCAAATCGAGCGCGATGGGTCTCATATGGCGTGATGCGATTCTGCTCATCATGGGAATACAGATCATGTGTTTCGGCAGGGATTTCCTGTCGATCGGGAAACTCCGCGACTGATTCCCGGATTCTCTCCCTCACCATAATCACACCATGCCCTTCCCTCAAAAAAACTCGCCATCGGTAAAGTTCTGCTTGATGCAATCGGTTCGAAAGATTATATTCGCGCCGTGACGGTGAGGGATTTTCCTTGATGTTACACATACAGGCGATTACAATCGCCGAGGAATTGCGAATGCGCCATTAGCTCAGCTAGGTAGAGCAGCTGACTCTTAATCAGCGGGTCGGAGGTTCGATCCCTCCATGGCGCATTTTTTTGTTGAAATCCCCCGCAACCTCGGATACTGTTAGACGTAGCTCCAGGTAAGCTTGGATAGAGGGCCGTTGCATCCTGTAGATTACTGTTTGTGGATGTTCTGGTCCAGAGTGGACCTTAGATCGTGAGGCAATGATCGCCCGATCCACGCGTTAAAGGAGGATGCGGCAATGTCAATCGACTATTTCGGACTTGTCAAGAAATCTCTGCGAATTGCATGGGAATACAAATTTCTCTGGCTGTTCGGTTTCTTTGTCGTCGCGGCTGATGGATCCGGCGGAATGGCGTCGCACCTCAGCAATCTGGGTGATATCGACTCGCATACCTCCCTCTTCTCCAATTTTGATTTTGATCCAAGCTACATTGCGCCCGGCGTGATTATCATGGTTGTGCTTGCTCTACTGTTCATGGCTCTGCTCTTCTGGATTATGAGCGTGCTGTCTGAAGGCGCGCTTATTCACGGCATACTGAAAAAAGAATCGGGCGGCAGCGCAAGTTTCTCCGAGTGCTGGAGCAGAGGCGTGGATAAATTCTGGTCGGTGTTCGGCGTTCTGCTTCTTGCCACGATTGCGGCGGTTACAGTGGTCATTGGCATCATACTCTTCCTGATCCCGGCGTTCATAGCTTCCGTGGCACTCGGGATTATTCTCGTGATAGTTGCGCTTCCTGTGATTCTCGCGGTCATCTTCATTGTCGAGGCGCTGCTCGCCTGGTCGATACGTCTGATTGTAATTGACGACAAACCGTGGTTTGACTCGATTGGCGATAGCTGGAAGATGATCCGCCAACATTTCGGCAAAACATTCGGCATCGCATTTTCATCGGTAGTGACTCAGCTTGTGATCGGGATCATCTTCTTTTTGTGTCTACTAGTGGTGGCAATTCCGTTTGTGATTATAGCATTTCGAAACCCACTTCTCGGCATAATTCCGGGCGTCTTGACATTCATTGTGTTAGTCTCATTCCTGAGCGCATACGAAGGCCTGTTCCGCAGCACAATCTGGACGCTTGCATATATGCAGCTAACCGGCCGGGACATATCGCTGGGAAATACTATTCCGGGTGGAGATTTGCCGGCACACGACCCATCAGATGGCTCCGGTATATAGCCAGCCGACCAGACAGCCATCCATCAAGGCCTCTGTCCAAGCTCTCTATGTTTAGCGGGCAGGCTTCTTTTCTGTGCCGAATTTCTGCTTGGTCCAATCGATACGTCCTGTAAACTGCATGACGATAAAGAGAGTAACGATTGAACTGATCGTGATTGCCAATCCCGTGTATCCTTCGAGGAAGAAGGCGTAGGAGAATAGCACAAGATAGACGAACTGCGACACGCCCGTTTCGATCAATGCGAACCTAAGTCCAACCACAAGCCGCATGTACGATATCACCAGAAATATCGATACTACGGAGCATATTGCGCATGCAAGGTGGATATCTACGTGATCAACGAGATACGCCAACAGGAGATGGAATGCGAAGAAGGCCGCAGCAATAAAGAAGTAGTTCATTGGATGCAGGTTTATGTTCTTAAGAGTCGTGATCAGGAAAATTATGAAGAAGAAAAAGAACAGCGACACAGGCGCAAAGAAGCTGACTCTGCTCACAAACGGTCCAGGATTGAGCTTGCGCGGCATTTCCATACCAATCTGAATACCGGAGATCAGATTACTGTAATCCCATTTCAATCTCCAACCTGTATCGGTTTTCTCTTTTGCTGTCGGGGATATGCTGTTTTCGGGGAAATTGATATCGTCGAAGTCGGTTGTCATTGTTAGATTGAAATTGCGTATCTGTGACACGCTTTCGCCAAAGATATACCACCATTCGTCTGAACCCTGGGACTTGTACGAAATCTCCACAGTTTGCTGCTGACCGGGACGCAACGTGGACGTACTTTGTATTTTTCCATTCACGGGATTCAGACATTCAACGCTATCGCCGTTTCTCTTCATCATAAAGTCATCGTAAATACCATCCACCACTGGAAACGGGTAATGAAAATTGACGCCCTTTTCTTTGTTATATCTATTAGTAAAGGAGTACTTTGCGTAGAACGTCACAACGTATGTTGAATACCATAGTAGTCCTTTCTTGCGGTGTTCGAGATGAAGATCGACGTTCAGACTTGATGAATCCAGAAATGTCGGAACGTGACTGACAGTCTCAAGCGTGTCAATTACTTCCTTACCATCCTCCCACTTTTCCTGAATCTTCCGCACTATTTCAATCGTGAATACATCAGGTGCATGTTGCTTCTGAACGTCTCCCCACAGTTGTCCAACTTCTTTCCTTAACTTCTGATCCTGACTTGACGTGCGGAGATTGGTTGACATTCCCAGAATCAACCACGCCAGACTCGTGAACACGAAGATAAAAGCAACCGCTCCAATGCGCTTGGCCATTAGCTTATCCTCCTTTCTGACACACCGTTATCGGATCATTCTCTATCCACCGTATCTACTCAAAGAGCCTCTGCTGGTATGGACCGAGTACTCATAGATGTTGTACACTATTGATCGCAAATAGATCGCCGGATTGTCGATCTCTGTTACAAGAACAAACAGTAGTTCAATACTCTAAGCAAGCCAATACAGGGGTACATGCCACTTGCAAGGGCGCACCGAGATACGAGATAGACCAGCGCACAATTCTGCAAATGGCGAAGTCAGAATCGTAGGGATTCTGACTTCGCAGTTCAGGCTAATCCTGAGGTGATAAATTCGATAACGCTAGATTGGGAAGTCAATCCGAAATCGGCTTGATGGGCAACTGTGGTGTAATATGGAACTCGAATTGAGGCTGGAGGTTCCTCACATTATGGAAAGAGCCAAGTCGAAGATGAGTCTCACACGTAGGACAGACTATCAGAATACCATCGTCTAATCCCGCAGATTCAGCAAAATCGAAATATGCTGATCGTCATGTTCTGCGGCAAAATATGCCATATCCACGACACGCATCTGCTTGTTCAGTCTGGGATGATGAGCGGAGCGAGAGGCGCCCGCTTCGTCAAGATTCTCGATACGCCTGACAAAATCCTCGCGGACAGACCGAAATGACTTCAGCAGGTCGTCAATATCCCTCTCGTTGTATCTGGCCTTGTATGTCTCTGTATTGCTCATATCTGCGGGTCTCAATTCTTCAGCGCCGGCATCATAATCGTCCAATCGCCCCGCATGAAGAGATTCCACCGAGATCAGATGACCGACAGTCTCCTTCACCGACCATCCACCATCGATATCTTCTGCGACAGTGTCAGGAAGCAGATTATGCGCAATCTCATCGAGCCTCGCGGGAGCTCCTCTCAGTCGAGCCAGGATCATGGGAAACATCCCGACTGGGAAATCAAAACCAAAATCTCGATCTATCCATTTCAATCGCTTCACCATTGTTGCCTCCAGCGTTGGGTTCCGGGTCGTTGCATTGTTTCTATACGATTACTCTCAACATCAAGTTGCAGGCGGCAAGGACACTCATTTTCACTTAAATTTGTTGATGAATTTGTTCTTGCACAACATTAATTGTATCATTGGAGATGCCGATGAATTATGCGTATTATCTGCAGCAAGTAGACTACCCTCCCATGACTGTCTTCGAGTTGCTGCATACCGATCTCATTGGAAACGTAGTTACAATATGTCATTCGTAAAAGAAATAGCAAAGCAGGCTTTCAGATTCATCGATCCGGCTCTGGCATATGGACCGGTTTACCGCATGACTCTGAAGCAGCTCTCCGCTGTGAAAGTGGATTCGGATGAGGACCTTGACAGACTCGAACGCACGAAACTGCAGAATCTGTTTCGGAGGCTCAAGAGGGATGTCCCCTTCTACCGGGACAGCTCTCTTCTGTCGTGGGACTGTGGAAGCGCCGATCCAAAGGAAATCCTGCACAAGTTGCCGCTGATCACGAAAGCCATGATCCGGGACGATATCGAGGAATTCACCGCGCAGTCTATACCTGGACGCGATCTCTCCTATGTTACGACGGGCGGATCAACAGCCGCGCCGCTTGGGTTCTTCGAATTGAAACGTATCTCGGAAGGAATAGAGAGAGCATATATTCATACGATTTGGGGAAGAGCCGGGTATCATCGAACGACAAGCTGCGCAGTATTCCGGGGCACAGTCGTCCAGAAACGAGACCGCAAGCGACTCTGGCTCTATGACCCGTTCTATCGTTCAATGATCTATTCATCCTATCATCTCAATGGAGATGACCTCCAGAGAATTTACGATCATCTCCTCGACTTCAACCCACAATTCATTCAGGCCTACCCATCGGCAGCGAATCTGCTGGCAGCTTATATCGAAGAGAGCGGCAAGCCGCCTCCGTCAAATCTCAAAACGTTGCTACTGGGATCGGAGAGCCTTCCGATTTGGCAGCGCAGAAGAATCGAGAGCGCGTTCGGTGCCGCCGTCTTCAGTTGGTACGGTCACGCGGAAAAAGCCATCCTGGCGGCTGAAAAGCCGGGTGGTACTGATCTGTATGTACTTCCGACATATGGCTACGCGTACTTGCGTTCTGAGGATGGTGTGATTATCACAGAACCGGGTGTTCCGGGAGAGATCATAGCGACGGGATTCACGAATCGTGCCACCTATTTTGTCAACTACCGGACTGGAGATGTTGGCACATGGGCGGACAGCCATGATCCGGGACATCGAATTCTGAAGAAAGTGGAGGGACGCGCCCAGGAATTGGCAATTACTGCGAGAGGACGCAAGATTTCTATGACGGCGATAAACATGCACACGGATATATTCGATCATGTGAAGCAGTTTAGATTTGTTCAGGATGTCAAGGGTAGGATCAGAATGGAGATCGTCCGCAAAAGCGACTATTCAAGCAAAGATGAACGATATATCATTGACGGCATCTCGGAGAAGCTCGGCGAGGACATGGAGCTTGAGATTGCCTATGTTGAGTCAATTCCGAGAGCAAAATCGGGCAAAGCCCGCTTTCTGCTACAAAATATCAAGGGCAATTGAATGCAAAAGAGGCTAATATGACGTCGGAGAATGGTGACATCGACACAACGCACAGAGTTGGATTAGCTATCGACAGCTCTGCGCGATACAATACCGAACCACCGTATCACCCGACACAGCGGTATTCGGAGTACTCTTACGACAAGACAGCACGCGGAGATTTCATCGACGGCTATGATCTCGTGCGCGATGCCTTGTTTCAGTTGGGATTAGATCGACCCAACTATGGAACGGCTGCCTGGAATCCTCTGGGCGATATAATCTCTCCTGGGGATCGTGTCGCGCTGAAGCCTAATTGGGTGCTGGACAAACATCCACGCAACAAGGACATCTTCTCAGTAGTCACGCATCCATCGATCATCCGGGCTGTTCTCGATTACGCAATGATTGCACTTCAGGGCAAGGGCAGTGTCACTGTCTGCGACGCACCCCAGGGAGATTGTGATTTCGACAGACTGCGAGAGCTGTCGCACCTCGATGCTATTCGTGATTTCTATGTCGCACAGGGTGGAATCGTGCCGAAATTTGTGGATCTTCGCAAAATCAGGTACCTCGTTGACGATGATGGTTACTTGATGGACAATGCGCGAGAGCAGCTTCAGGGCGATCCGGAAAGATATTGCGAGGTCAATCTCGGCGCCGATTCACTGCTGAGCAATCTCGATAACTTGCAGAACCTGTATGGCGCAGACTATGACCGCAATTTCACGAACAACCATCACCGTGATGACAGGCACGAGTATCTGATAAGTCGTACGATACTGACTTCTGATGTGGTCATATCAATCCCAAAAATGAAAACTCACAAAAAAACCGGAGTGACTCTCAATCTCAAGAATCTGGTTGGGATCAACGGCGACAAAAACTACCTGGCACATTTTCGCGTTGGGGCGTCGGACGCCGGCGGCGATGAGTGCCCATCGACAATGGAACGCAAGAAGAAACTGGTGCTGAAATCGCAGCGATTCATGATAGATAAATTGCTGGTAAGACCTAATCGCCTCTCAGTCGCGCTTTTCAGCATCATCAGCAAGAGCTATCGCGGCATGCGCCGTATCACCCGCATTGATTCATCCCCGGATATCCGAAGCGGCGATTGGTACGGCAATGACACTGCCTGGAGAATGGTTGTCGATCTGAACAGAATACTCTTCCTCGCTGACAGTGATGGTGCGATGAAGACTGAACCACAGCGTAGGTACCTGTCTATTGTAGATGGCGTTATTGCCGGCGAGGGCGATGGTCCACTCGATCCCGATCCTGTTCATGCTGGATACATTCTCACTGGCACATCACCGACATCGGTAGATCTGGTTGGAACTGCACTGATGGGATTCGACGCGAGCAGGTTGCATCTGTATGACTACATCGTCGGAGATCATGCACGGCGCCAGCCGCTGCCTTTTGGAATTGCGGACACGGATTCTATCACGATCGGGTTCGAGGCCGAGGATCTCTCATTTGATCAACTGCAGGAAGCAATCCGTCCACGGAGCTTCCGACCGCATCATGGCTGGACAGGTCATATCGAGCTTCCAAAGGTGGATGAGACGTTTGCCAAAGTCAGTGACACATCATCGTAGACCGAACTCCATGCAGTTTGCATTCAGCACCCAAAACCCCTATCTTAACCAGGCAAGACGATCATAAGCTTCTCACAGAGAGAAGCAGCTGCGAAGATGAGATATGAACCTTCTGGATATCGTCGAGAGAGAAAACAATCCGCAGCCGTGGTCCGAGGGAGAGAAGATTCCCTGGAATGAGCCGGGCTTCAGCAGGAGAATGCTCCGCGAGCATCTGTCGCAAGAGCATGATCTCGCAAGTCACCGTGCAGAGCAGATCGATAAACGAGTTCAGTGGATTCACGAACGTATACTCCGTGGCGAACCGTCGAAAATTCTCGACCTCGGTTGCGGTCCGGGATTCTATACAAGCAGGTTCGCTAACCTTGGACATCGCTGCACAGGCATTGACTTCTCCCCCGCTTCGATAGAATACGCGATAGATCACTCAAGGAATGAGAATCTCGATTGCACATACATCGAGCAGGATATCCGACAAGCGGATTTTGGCACTGACAATGATCTCATCATGCTAATATTCGGCGAGCTTAATGTCTTCCGCACCGCTGAGAGTGAAGATATTCTGAAACGAGCAAACTCTTCACTCGCTTCAGAAGGTCACTTGCTCTTGGAGCCGCAATCGTTCGATGCTGTTGACAATACAGGATTAAGCCAGCCATCCTGGTCATCCGTGCAGACCGGCCTATTCTCCGACAAACCTCACATCCTCTTGCGTGAGACTTTCTGGAATGCTGACAGCAATGTCGCAGTCGATCGTTACTACGTAATAGATGCTACAACGGCCGAGGTGACCCGTCACACTCAGAGCGTGCAGGCATATACAGATGATGAGTATCGCCTCCTGCTGAAACAGTGTGGTTTTGCAGATATCGAGTTCTTTCCGTCCATGGATGGCGGTACGGAGAGACCCGACAATAATCTCCGCGTCATACTTGCAAAGAAGCAATAACATTGGCGAATAGGCAGGAAATATGATAGTCGAACTCGAACCGGAAGATTACCACAGAGCAGCTCATATCTTGGAAGGACATAGGCAGTATGTACCAGCATTGTCGGTCATTTACGGCGATTTCCCCGGAAGAGTCTTCGTTGACAATAGCGATTTGCCACGAACCGCAATCGTGTGGGCGATCAGCCGATGGGCATATATAGAAGGTAACGCTGACAACGTCGACTTCAATATATCGATTGCTGAGCTAATCCGCGACAGGATCATCCCCGGATCAAGAGAGATTGAGATGAGCTGGTTCGAGCTCTATTCGAACTTATCAGCTGATTGGAAGAGGACTATCGAATCAGCTCTGAGTGAATTCGATTTCAGGAGCCATATGGAATCGACCTTTGTGTGGGACAGGCAGAAGTACCATGCCTTCCGCGCAGACTATGCATTTCCTAATGGATTTGAGCCCGTGAAATCCGATATTCCAATCCTGCCGGCGTCGACTGCCCGATCACCATTTGTAAGTGATGCACACAAGACACGCACAGCGATCGGATTCAGAGTTATGGGTGAGAACAAGATCATCGCTCAATGCCGCTTGGACGGATTACTGCACGGATCGCAGTTCATGGTAGATGTAGATACATTCGAAAAGGATGACAGGCGCAAAGGATTTGCGACTGCTGCGAGTGTTGCACTATTGGACTTTTGTCTCGATCAGAAGCTTGATCCGCTCTGGGAGACGACAGAGGACAATACCGCTTCACGCAGATTAGCGACAAAGCTTGGATTCGTGGAAGATGAATCGTACCTGGTCTACGCAATCGACTTCTAGATCAGCAACGTTGTCGGTGGACATCCTCATAAACCGACAAGTCTGCGGGCGGCACGGCGAACACAACCTGCAGCAGGTACCGCGGAAAGGTGCGGTAGATAATTGATGCAATTACAACGGAAAACGCTTGCATCAAGGCACGATGTCTTTAGTCTTGTCAATCTTGACAGGCTGTGGCTGATTATCGGTCTGGGTGTTGTGATCAGACTGGTGTTCATTGGTTTCTTGAATTTACTGCCGGAGGAAGCGTACTACTGGAGCTACGCTAAACATCTCGACACCGGATACCTTGACCATCCCCCAATGGTGGCTTGGCTGATATACATATCTGAATCTCTCTTGGGCAGAAGCGAACTTGCTGTTCGGCTACCGGCGTTTCTTGGGTGGTTCGTCTTTGCCTTTTTCATGTGCCGTTTCGCGCAGAATACAGTTGGGGATAAAGTCGGTAAGCCGGTTCTTCTGCTCCTTGTTTCATTGCCGATATACATGTCGGTCGGGTTCTTGATGACACCGGATGCGCCATTCTACATCTGCTGGGCCGGAGCCTTGTTTTTTCTTGAAAGGGCGATCATTGGAAAACGCACCTTCTCTTGGTACATGGCAGGCGTCTGTCTCGGCCTCGGCCTGCTCTCAAAGTACACAATGGGGCTGATCGTGCCTGCAACTGTCGTCTACCTGCTCATGGACAAAGAATCTCGTCACTGGTTTCGAAAGCCCCAGCCATATCTCGCCATGCTCATAGGTTTGGTTCTGTTCATGCCGGTGCTGTACTGGAACGCTCAGCATGGATGGGCGTCGTTTGTCTTTCAGGGGTCGCGACGATGGTTGGATGGAGAGGGCTTTAGTCTGCATATTCTCATCGGGAGCATTCTTGTACTAATCACTCCTCTCGGCTTGTACGAGGTGATAAGGACTCTGTGTAATCTCTGGAAAAACAGGTTGATAATTCATGAGGCTGATGCACTGAAATTTCGCAAATACCTTTTTCTCACAATATTTGCGATGGTTCCGCTGTCGATTTTCGTAATTCACAGTATTCAAGGACAACCGAAACTCAACTGGACCGGCCCCGTGTGGCTGGCAATTCTGCCGCTGGTCGCTGCCAGAATTTCAGGTATCGATGTAATAGATTCACAAAAAAAGAGTCAATCGGTTTCGAAGCCCTGGATTGCAACCGCATTTACTCTCCTGATCTTCTATGCCGGAGGATTTGGACATCTGGTGGCAGGAATGCCGGGTTTAACCAAGGATAGCGGCATGAAGTTTCCAATTGCGTGGAAGGCCTATGGCGAAAGAATCGAGAAAATCGAATCACGCATGGAATCTGTTACTAATTCAGAGCCAATAATCATTGGTTTGGACGAGTATTGGCTGGCCAGTCAGGCAAGTTTCTATGATGTCGATGATGGCGATATCCTTCCGGAGACGGCTGCAAAGAATCTTGTCGGTGGTAACAGCCTGATGTGGAATTTCTGGGTATCACCAAGAACCGTTGCCGGGCGAAATGGGCTGCTTGTTAGTTTCACAGCGGACAAGTTAGAGCAGAGCTATGTAACTCGGCGTTTTTCTAAGCTGGGTGAAATAACTGAAGAAGTACTCACTAATTGTTATGGCGAAATCGGACACTTCTACTGGAGAGCCGGATACAATTACAATCCGAAATGAATTGCTCCAACGAAAAGCCGCACATTCGAGGTGGTCGATATATGTCCTCGTTTGTTATGGTAGGTCTACGTCCTCAATCACCGACGATCATGGGCACGGCACATGTCCAGAACTTCGTGCGTGGCAGATGTCGTGAACTTCGTGCGTGGCAGATCCTTCGCGGCTCAGGAGGTTTCTCCACATCTGCACGATCTCATTATTTTCACAAGAATCACTGAAACCTTGACACCTGTTTGCCGCTATATATATTAGAATGTGACACCCAACCTTGGGGGTGACCTGGTTTCGACGGGGTAACCGGAGGTTGGCCTGCATGCCGAGCACTCCGACAACTCGAAAAACTGTCGGTAAACAAAAACAACTGGCGAATACAATTACGCCATGGCTGCCTAAGTAAGGCGGCCCGTTCTTCCCTACTTTGCCCTCTGGGTGGGTGTAAGAGCGACGATTCCGGAGGGCTGGTCCGGGAAGGTTTGTTCAGCCCGAACGGACGAGAAACAATTGAACTGGCCTTCTAGCTGGCCGGTCTCTTGGCAGGCTGATAGGCGAGAATAAATAGAGAGACTACGCATGTAGACGGTCTTCTGTCGGTACTTTCGGACGGGGGTTCGATTCCCCCCACCTCCAATTATATAAATCATTGTATTACAAGAACTTACACGCCGGACGGGGGTATTATACCCCCCACCCCTGCCTTTGTAAGCCTATATCCCCCAATAACACCGAATAACGTGCAACCGTTTTGGTCACGATTTGGTCACAATCGATCATCTATTGCAGAGTGCTGTTGGTTGCTGACAAAAACAGGTTGCTTTTTGCCGATATTGTTGTATAATAATTCGTTAATTGGCGAATTGTAGGAGATGTTGTGCAAGATTTTCTTTCCATTACTAAAGCCCTCAGTGACGAGAACAGAGTCAGAGTCCTCATGGCACTAAACATCGGTGAGTTGTGCGTCTGCCAGATCATCGAGTTGTTGAATCTGGCACCCTCGACCGTTTCAAAGCACATGTCCATTCTTAAGCAGGCGCGGCTTGTGGAAGGTGAGAAGGACGGTAAATGGGTTTACTATCGTTTGGCAAGTAGTGCACCAAAGGCTGCTCTGGAAGCAATTGAGTGGGCGAAGAGACATCTTGTGTCAGAAACAACCATAAAAAGAGACGCCAAGAATCTGAGGGCGATTATTAGGCAGCACCCGGTCGAAGTGTGCCGGAAGCAGAAAGCCTTCCGGACAACTCGATCCATGAAGGAGACTGCAGCCGTGCCGGTTCGATAATGAATAGAATTGGCAGATGGTCGCGATTTGCTCGTAAGGTCTCGCCAGTAACAACGGTTCTCGTTGAATGCTGACATTGAACTTAAAGTAAAGCAGGCTTAAGTAAGCCTTGGATCGTGAAAATAGTAATTAGATTAGGTCATACATAGTTAGGAGTAATGATGATCAGTATTAGAAAACTCACAGTGCTGCTATTTGCGGTTTGTCTGCCGGTTTTGGCATTAGCCTCCACAAGTGAACAGCTGGAGACAGCTGTCTCCGATGGCCAAGTAGCTTTTGTTCTGGTTACCGAATCAGGCGCCACCGGAATCAATCAGGCGAAGCAGACGATTCAGAATGCCCTGGCTCAAGTCCATGGGGCTGTAATGTTCGAGTCGGATAGAGGTGATGTCGCCAACTCCCCCTTTATTCAGAAGTATCAATTGGCCGCTGCTCCAGTCCCATTGATCCTTGTCTTTGCTTCCAACGGAGTGATGGCGGGCGGTAATGTCGCATCTAAACTAACGGCACAGCAGTTGGTGGCGATGGTGCCGAGTCCCAAAAAGGCAGAGGTACTAACCGCAATTCAATCGGGCCAGGCCGTATACCTTACAGCGACACGCTCTGGAATGGCTTCCACGTCCGATGTCGCTAAAGGGTGTGCCGCCGCCTGCACTCAAATGCAGGGGAAATGCGTGGCGATCGATGTCAATATGGATGACCCGGCTGAGAGAGAATTGTTGACTCAGCTTAAAGTCAACATGCAATCCACCGAGCCGGTTACTGTTGTAATCAATGCGAAGGGACAGGTCACCGGATCTTATACGGGAATAGTTGAAGTTGAAAACCTTATTACTTCAGCAACAAAAGTTGCAGCCAGCAGTTGTTGCCCTACTGGAAGTGGAAAAACCTGCGGGCCTACACCTAAGAAAGAGGGTGGTAAATAGTCAATGTCATTTACCTTCAGAACGGTTGTCTTCAGAGAAATATCTCAGCGGAAGGGCCGACTCGTATCAGGGCTGCTTGCTATCACGCTGGGAATTGCTGTGATAGTTGCAATCCAGTCCGTGACGTCGGTTTCTCGCCAGATGGTTGCCAAGAAGCTTGATCTGCTTGGTGCCAACATAATGGTACTTCCGCAAGGAGCCACCGTAGATGACTATTACACTGCCGATGTTGATGCCCCGACATTCCCCGAGGAATATGTTGAGCGAATTGCGACATCGATGATCCCCGGTGTGGACAATATGTCGCCCAAATTGAGTCGCCGTATCGACATTGAAGGCTCATCGGTTATTTTAACCGGCATCTTACCAGCAAATGAGTTGGCTTCGAAACCGATCTGGCAAGCCTCCGGCCTCATGGGAGCAGAATTGGAGTTGGCCTGTGCTCCATCAAAAGACAAAGAATCCTCACTCACCGAAGCAGATCTTAAGGCTCAGCGTAAGACCGTTGATTCCCTGGGTAGTGACGAGGTGTGGATTGGTAGCCTGATCGCGGATCATTTCAAGATCGACAAAGGTTCCACTATACCAATCGAAGGCGAAACATTTAGAGTCACTCACGTGCTATCTGAAACGGGAACGATCGACGATAACAGAGTTTTCGTTCACCTTCACACGGCACAACGGCTTCTCGGTATTGAAGGCCAAGTGAGTAACATCGAGATTATGGGATGTTGTAGTGAGATATCCGATAGCTTGCTAGGTAAATTGAGAAATATCCTGCCGGATACCCGCATAACCACTATTGGGCATATTGTTAACACTCAGATCGAAACCAACACACTGATGGCCAAAGTCGCTTTGGTTCTTCTCGTGATCATTATCATCGTCGGATCCTTTTCAATCGGCAACTACATGTGGGCTAATGTTGAGGAACGCCGTCGGGAAATCGGAACCCTCATTACCATCGGCTGGGGAAGACAACACATCTACTGGCTTTTCCTTTCCAAAGCCATCATTCTGGGTCTGGTTGGCGGTGTTCTCGGGTACGCGACCGGAACGATATCAGCGGTCATTCTCGGTCCTTATCTTGCTGGCCTAGAGATCAGCCCTGTGATTGGTTACCTCTGGTGGTCGATCGTGGTCGCGATTGTAATCGCTCTGGCGGGCAGTTGGTATCCGACATATCGAGCAGCTCGGATCGATCCAGCTGTCATTATGCAGGAGGTCTGAGCATGTTTGACATCCATGGACTTACGAAAACATATACGCGTTCCAGACGTCACGTTCACGCACTAAGAGATATTTCGCTGAGAATCGATGCGGGTAGTTTCGTGGCCGTGACCGGCTCGTCCGGTTCGGGTAAAACCACACTTCTGCTGTCTCTGGGAGGCCTGATTCAACCGACCGAGGGCCAAGTGAAGTACGGCGACCAAGACCTGTATACTCTTCCCACTTCCCGGTTAGCCGCATTCCGCAATCGGACCATCGGGTTTGTTCTGCAGACGTTCAATCTGGTACCGTATCTGACGGCCGTTGAAAACGTGATTCTGCCGATGCTGCCGCACCGCGGAAACGGAACGGACCCGAAACAACGCGCCGTAGAGCTACTGGATATGCTCGGATTGGCCGACCGCCGGGATTTTCTTCCCAGAGAACTCTCTGTTGGTCAGCAACAACGGGTGGCAATTGCACGAGCCCTGGGAAACGAACCAGATGTGATACTGGCCGATGAACCAACCGGTAACCTGGATCCATCTCTTGCCGATGAGATACTCGATGTTCTCGAAGATCTGAATATGAACCGCGGCAAAACTGTGGTATTGGTGACACATAGCCCACAGGCAGCCGCCAGAGCGGGGATTGTGCTGAAGCTAAGAGAAGGTATGCTTGTGTCCTGAGGGGTCTGTGCACTGGTGCTGAGCGGAATATGCGTGAACGCAATGGAGTATGCGAAAGCGGCTAGGAGTCAAGCCGGGGGAAATAAGAACGGACAGCGCAAGAGCCTATAACAACGAATGTACAGCGGTGATCATAAGGAAATGCTATCGTGATGGCCGATGGTTCAGTTCTCAGGAGACTCGGGTTACTTGATAGATACTTGACTGTCTGGATCTTTGCGGCTATGGGAATCGGTGTCGCAGTCGGTCACTTCTCCCCGGGTATTGCCGGGTTTTGGGATACATTTTCAGTTGGAACAACCAACATTCCGATAGCCATTGGCTTGATTCTCATGATGTACCCGCCGTTGGCCAAAGTACGCTACGAGGAGATGGGGCGGGTCTTTCGAGACTACAAGATTCTGACACTGAGTCTGGTACAAAACTGGGTAATAGGTCCCATCTTGATGTTTCTGCTGGCTGTGGTGTTCTTGTCTGGCTACCCAGAATACATGGTCGGCTTGATCATGATCGGTTTAGCGCGTTGCATTGCCATGGTGATAGTATGGAACGACTTGGCCGATGGAGATCCAGAGTATGCCGCCGGATTAGTTGCCTTCAACTCCGTCTTTCAAGTACTGTTTTACTCAGTATTCGCGTGGATATTTGTAACCAAGTTGCCGCCTCTTTTTGGACTTGAAGGGGTTGCCGTTGATGTTACTATCGGCCAGATAGCTGAAAGCGTGTTCATCTACCTTGGCATTCCGTTTCTATCCGGCATGCTGACCAGGTTGATCCTCGTTAAGGCCAAAGGAAAAGAGTGGTACCACCGTGAGTTTGTGCCTAGAATCAGCCCGATCACGCTTGTGGCGTTGCTGTTTACGATTCTTGTTATGTTCTCCCTTAAGGGTGAACTGATTGTAAAAATCCCCATGGATGTTGTTCGAATCGCCATCCCATTATTGATCTACTTTGTTCTGATGTTTCTGGTGAGCTTCTTCCTTAGTAAGAAGGCTAGGGCCGATTACGGCAAAGCAACAACCCTAAGTTTTACCGCCGCATCCAATAACTTCGAACTTGCCATAGCAGTTGCTGTAGCAGTGTTTGGTATCAATTCGGGTGTCGCTTTTGCAGCTGTCATAGGTCCATTAGTGGAAGTACCGGTTCTGATCGGCTTGGTCAATGTCGCCCTGTACTTCCGGAAGAAGTACTGGGCCGATGGTAACACTGATTTGTAGTCATGCATTACGAAACCGCTGTCTTCACCATGAGAATTGTCCTCTGAGGGCCTTGAAAAAACGGTCACAATTTGGTCACAATAGGGTGTAAGTCCTTGTGCCACAACGCGAGTATGGGGTTCGATTCCCCCCACCTCCAACTTATTGTACCGCAACTACTTACTAGAATTATCGCGTCCTTATCCCCCAATAACACAGAATAACGTGTCACCATTCTGGTCACGGTTTGGTCACAGTGTCACGACGACACCTTTTCTTGATAATGGGTTGAAAGGGATACGTTGTTGATTGTTGTTGAACGAGTCACTCCTAGTGGCTATGCTCAAACTGATGTCACCTGCTGTGGATAGATAGCAGGATCAGAGTACCGAGGTCCGAATGTAGCATTACCAGACAAAACCATATCTCCGACAACATCAAGTTTCGCAGACGGTGTTGCAGTACCTATACCGACTGAGTCAGATACTAAATCCAACCGCACTACAGTACCACCATCAATCCAGCCGCAATCGGTACCACCGGAAACATATTCTGCTGTGTCCGCTCGCAGAGCATGATAAGCAAAGGGCATTGATGCTAACCTTGTACGCGGGACTCCTTCAGCCCCGCCGTTTAGAACGATACCTAGCCACAAACTGGCATCTTTGGCGAACATATCATGGGGCAGTTGGCAGGCTTCGCCAAGGAGCAAGCTGAACAGCCCGTCTACAACGCTAACCGGGATTTCCCCGCACCCCCAAACTTCGTCGCCACCGACAGCGGCGGTGTATATAGTTAGAGTAAGGTCGTAGGTGCCGTCAGGAAAGGGATCACCCTGGTTGTCGGTCAAGCGACCCTGATAGTTGATTACCTGCGGCACTTGTGCATCGACTGACGCCGCCGCGACAACCAATAGCATAGCCAACATCAGTACATGAGGGATCCTATACTTGATCATGTCATCCTCCTAATTCTAGACTACTAATTTTGTGACGTGTTATTATCAATAATATCGTCAAAGAGCCTGATTTTGCAAGGGTTTTTACGATCGCGATTCGATACGAGTAGATTCAACGAGTGATGGGGAACAATAAAAAAGGAAATTCTCGTTGATTAGTGGGTAGCAGACACGATTCGGACGTAGATCTCTTTCTAACAGCTTTCCAACAGAACGAACAAGAACGACAGCCAATTGTGGTTGACGATGACCGGAATGATCAACTATTCTGTGAATTCACTCCACTTGTCGCGGAGCATCGGCATGGCTGAATTGTCTGAGAACACCGCCCGTGGAAATACTCTGGGAAAGTGACAACAAAACCGATCAGGAGCCGTAGGGAGAGGTCAGAACGAACATACGAAAGGAGTGCGGACGAGGACAATTCAACTAAGAAAGATGACAAGAGCACATGGGCGATCGGCGGCGGCGTACTCATGGGTGCTGGCGCAGGGTTCTTCTTTCTAAGAGAATCACCCCTCGGTTTCGTGGTGTGCATTCTTCCGGGAATAGGCTTGGTCCTAATGGTTACCTCGATAGTCTCAAGCAAAAAGGGTAGTATAGAAAATTCAATTTCATAACTATGAAAGCAATCGTACACGAAGTCAAACGGAGACGGAATGGCCAAAGCACAGAGTGAGATATCATCGTTAGGAACGGTGAGGACGTTTCTGAAAGTTGGGACATGATCGGAAACATTGTTGAGAGTTCTCAACCGCGCATTCGATCAATCGTCGAGACTTGAGGAAAACGCCACCGCTCCTCTCGCCGGCGGAATCATGCAACACGGCTACCAATGCGGCATGATCTGGGGCGCGGCGCTTGCAGCAGGAACGCAGGCATATCGACTTTTGGGGCCGGGTCCGCAAGCTGAAGCGGCAGCAATACTTGCAGCACAAAGGCTTGTGGAGTCCTTCCGTGTCCGCAACAAACACATCAATTGCCTCGAAATAACAGATTTAGATAAATCATCGTCAGCAATGCAGATGATTAAGTTCTTCCTAATAAAGGGCGGGACTATAGGCTGCTTCCGCATGGCTGCAAAATACGCGAAGGTCGCATTCATTGAGACAAACACTGCTCTTTCGCAAGGATATATTGCTCCTTTCTCACTACCGGTAAGCTGTTCGGCATTGTTAGCGCAAAAGATGGGTCAATCAGACATTCACACAGTGATGTCGGCGGGACTTGCGGGCGGAATCGGCTTATGCGGAGGTGCATGTGGGGCATTGGGAACAGCAATTTGGATTGTTGGAATGAACGGCCTTACCGAGAAAGGCGGCAAAGTTGGATTTAAAGATCCCAGAGTCCTGGACGTGCTTGATAGATTTCTGAAATGCACCGACTTCAAATTCGAGTGTTCTGATATAGTCGGACGGAGGTTTGAGAATATCGACGACCATGCCGGTTATTTGCGCGACGGAGGCTGCTCGGGAATTATCGAAATATTAGCTACTAAATGATCTGCAGGATGAGCTTTCTATAACGGCGGAAGTCATTGTGTGATACTATACCTACCCGCAGGACCCAACCATATCAAAGCGTTGCAGTTGGCTGGTAACGGGGAGCTGTGGTTCTTCACTTGAGACGAACCCCGCCAATCTTAACACAAACTGGAGCGGCGGAGCATTGGGATACTCCGGCGCTTTCAATATCGACGAATGAACGATTCTCGTGTCTGAAGACAGTCGCCAGTAACTCCAGGATCAAAAGAAAGGCCACAGTCTGGTCACAATACGGTGTAAGTCCTTGTGCCACAATGTGAATGTGGGGCTCCATTAGCCTTCACCAATTGCCCCAGCCCAATGTGCCTCGGACTTTGTCGTGGTCAATCTTAAGCTGGTAGTATTGACGTAGCTTCGAGCAAAGAACCATTGTGATCAAGCTGCAGTGCATCCAGATTGCTGATTAGCGATTGCACCTTCTTTTCGAGATCCGCCAGAGAGAAAAGAAAAGTCGCTTGCTCGCCATTTTTCAATTGTGAGGCCATCTGTCGGTAATATTTGATCCCATTCAAGAGTTGATTGGAGAAATCGTTGAAATACTTGTCCGACAATGAGGAGATGTTCAGTGAGTTCTTGATCAATTGATTCTTAAGGTAGGTTATGTACAGTGAGAGTTCACGTATGAACATGTGAGGTCTCTCTTTGCGAAGCTTAATTGGCAGACGTCCATAAATGTGATCTACCATTTCCTTAAGCGTATATACTCTGTTGAAGTCAGTTATACTCAACCCGCTGCAAACCGCCGTATGCGATTTGGTATCAAGATTGAGGCGATTAAGAACGGACCCTGCAAGATCCATGCACAGACAGGTCTTGCTAAGCACCGATGATATAGCTGCCTGTTTCTGCTTTGTGGGTAGTGACGATGCATTAAGCTGTTTCAGTTTCAACCGCTGGTACTGCATTGATGCTTTGCAGACAGGAGTAGAGGATAATTCCAAATCTGTTGCCAGGAACTGCTTGAGACACTCACTCCCGGGAGTGTTTTCAGCGATTCGCTTCCTGCGGTATTCGTCGCTTGTCGTATTTTTCAAAAGCCAAAAAGGAATCCCCAGCGGTGAAGCATCGCTCAACTCAACATCGTCTTCAGTTGCCGCGGAAAGTTTCTGCAGGTGTATGCTGTCTACATTTGTGGCCTCGGGTACCAAAAGGAACGGTGTCCCCCACCCGACTCTGTCAACATGATATTGACTGAAAAGAAAACTCTGTTCCTCAGATGTTCCCACTCCACCCTGTGCTGAAAGAATGATTGACGGGTCTCCGGAGGGAACTTTACCCAACTTATCCAATGCCTCATAATAGTACTTCCTCAGTCCTGATACCAGTGAGGCTCTGTTAGCCTGGAATTCATTAAGTACAGGTCCCAACAATTCACCCTTAGTGGCAAAAGCATGCCCGCCGCAGTTAAGACCTGATTCGATCCGGTATTCAGACACCCACAGGCCCCGCTTTGCCAGCAATGTACCTTGCAGCAGAGCCGAACGATAATCGCTTACTTTCAGAATTATGGTCTTTTGGGGCGGTTTGTCTGCGGTGGGAAAGAAATCATCAAACTGAGCCATATAGGCGAATAATCTCTTATTTATTCCTGCCGAGAGAACAATGCTCGACCGTAATTCGCTGGTCGCAAAACCACAAAGCGCGGACATCGCTATACCGCTCTCTGGAACTCCCTTTCCGTTTTCCTGACGTAACTCACGATCGACTTTTGTCATGATGTTCACGTCAATATTTCCGGCTACTACCTTCTGACGAAGTTCAGATTGGAGTCTGAGTTTTGTCTCATGGTGCGTGCAGGCAATCATCGAGTCATAGGCGGACTTCAGTGTTCCTGATGGCATCATTTCAAAATACCGAGTGATATCGCTGCCGGTTTCAAATGGACTTGAACACACAGCCTGCATTTGGTTTTGGACAAGATCATGCACAAGATTCAAGTAGGAACGTATTCGTTTTACTCTTGAATCTTCCTCACTCTTTGGGATATGTCGATAGGGCTTATCGAATACGTCCGAGTAGTGTTCACGCATCTGTTCAATCAGAATATCATCGCCGATTGATATCACTGAAGATATACCATACTTGGCTACCCTAAGTGGTGTATCGATTGTAAACCCCGTTCCCATTACAGGGATAAAGAACTTGTGATATCCGATATCGATATATGAATTCGTGGAATCCGTGTGTGTTGGTAAGTCCTGAAATCTGTCAGTGTTGTTTGAATCTATTGTCATTGCGGCTTCCGTCCAATCCCATTTACAATCATGTTGAGCATAGTATCCGCAAGTACGGGAAGCGTAAACCGACCTTCGTCTAAAGACCATTGGTACTCGAATGAAGCCAGAGCCAGGACCATGACGTAAGCAGCTTTATCGGTATCTTCAATTTGGAGTTCACCCGACTGGACACCCCTATATAGTATCCCGGCAACGGCCTTCTGCTCCTCTCTGAGGAAATCCGCTCGTACTTGAGCAAGGTGCGGCAAATAGTCACCACACGATTCCTGAGTCACCCGGTAGAAGTTCACAAATTCACTTGCCCTTCCCAGCCGAATCAGCAGATGAGCCCTGAGTTTCTCAGCGGCCTTCTCCTCGGCGTTGACAGCTTCGCGAATAGAGGAGAGTAACGAATCAGCTTCTTCGTGAATGACCCTGTCGAAAATCTCGGTTTTGTTCTTGAAATGCTTGTATATCGTGGCTTTGGAGACGCGTGCTTCCTTTGCAATATCGTCGGTAGTCACCTTCCGAAGACCAAACTGGGTGAACAGAAGTTGCGCAGATCGCTCTATGTGAAATTGCTTGTCCGTTATCTTTAACCGTCTCCTTGACGTAAATACAGAAAACGTCCCAACCAGAATACGTACCGACGTTTTACATGTCAAGCATAATATGGTTCCAGGGTTCCCACCTGGCCCTCCAATCAGGTCTGTCGCAAGAGGCGGTCACAACACGGTATCAGTCCTTGTGCAGCAATGGGAGTCTCCCCCGCCTCTACTAATTGCACATAATGGCCTACTCGCCCCAAGGGAGATAGTGTTACAGTACGGTGTCAAGACATACTTTACGGTCAGGTTCTTGCGTGCTCACATGGAGCGGGATTCCGAAATCTGGGCTAGGTTTACACCCGAAGCACACGCTGTCGGAGTTACACATCGCCACATCAAGTCGGCGAGGGGAATTGTCGACAGAGAACTGCGTTCGAAGATTATGGATTTCGGTCTGGTGACCGTTCAGGGTGGTGAGATGCTTACCAAACCTGTCCGCAACGGACTTGGCAGTCGATCTCAAGAAAGGAGACTGGCTGGTGCCAGTCTCCTCAGAAACTAGACCCGCGCCAGAGTTGACGCGGGTTTCATTATCTCAGTGTCAGTACGACTTGCGGTAGCCGCCGCCACCACCACCGTTGCGGTCGCCATTTTGGACGCGTGGCTTCGCTTCGTTGACATTCAACGCGCGGCCATTCATGTCCTGGCCATTGAGACCACTAATGGCAGCAGAAGCCTCGGTCTGTCCCGACATCTCGACAAAGGCGAACCCTTTTGGTTGGCCGCTGTCTCTGTCAGTAATAACCTTGACGCTTGTGACTTCACCATAGCCCTCGAAGGCTTGGCGTAACTGATCTTCTGTCGTATCATACGACATGTTACCGATGTAGATATTCATTCTACACTCCATAGTTGCTTATCCCGAAGTGAACTGCTTTCAGTGAAGTCAGATTCTTCAAGATAAATAAAATGTTGCGCATGATTGCGCGATCAATTCGAGATTAAGCTTTAACGGAGAGTTGATTAGGACAAAACTACGAGAAAGGTCGAGCTCAAATTTAAACTAACTACACATTATATCGGATCTTTCGACAAAAACCTACAGCTATTTTTGCAGAATGCAGTTTATTTTTCGATTTACTCCCACAGAGATCAAGAAGAACAGTCACCTTTTCGTTGTGTGTCGTCGGAACCTTTTGAAAAACCTGGTCTGAAAGTTAAGGGTGTTTCCCGTCAGCATAAAGTGGACACGTAGAGCTGTACTGCCCCCTTTAGCTAAACTGATCTGAAGAGAGTTTTGCGGCTGAGGTTTCAGGAGTGCTCCCACAGGGAAGTTCAAACTCATTCAGCGCTCGTATTGCGAAGCCTTCTAACAAAGTCTCTCCAGCTAATCCCTTTTTGCTCTGGAACCATACTCTCAATGAATCGCTGGGACAAAGCCAAGATGCAATGGGCGTTTCCCTGAAATCAACCCCGCCTACAAATCAATGCGTGGTATTCTCGCTTAGGTGACCGACAATAGACTTTTTATGTAAGGATATATACGTGACAGAAAACCTGATGTGCAATATCTAGTTCGAGAGCGTTACTGAGCATTTGAGGTTTCTAAACGTATTGCATGTACGTCCACTCGCATGATCGTGAATCAATACGTTTATAACTCCGGTCGTGCGATCAGGCGGATGGCTACTTTGAATGAAGTACCTTTGCCTTCAGGGCCATTCTCAACCCATATACGGCCACCCAACCGATCTGTCGCCATTTTGCAGAAAGCCAGACCCAGTCCTACCCCGCTTCTTTCTCCTGGTGTCTCTCGTTCGATCTGGTAGAATTTCTCAAAGACCTTTTCTCGGAGATGCGGCGGAATTCCAGGACCCTCGTCGTCTATCGAAATAACACACTCGCCATTTCGATTCAGGCTCCTGCAGGTGACTGTCCCTTTCGCCGGAGAGTGTTTGATGGCGTTCCCTACGAGATTGTGCAGGATTCTTGATAGTAGCGTCGGGTCAGATTCAACAGTTAGGGGATTTTCGTGAAGCTCGTATGTGAGATTAACATGACTGAAATGTGCCAAGGGTTGTGCAGCTTCGCATGTCACTTGAACAAGGTGAGAACAATCAATAGTCTCAAGTTTGACGGTCATAGTACCATCTTCCAGTTTCGCGGCATCAAGAATCCCCTGTACAAGCATTTTCATATGCTCGGCCGATACCTGCATTTCTGCCAAATCACTCTTCAAAAGGTCCTTATCTACCAATGGCTTGGCCAATCTCTGTAACAGCAACTCAATCCGTCCGCTAATCCCCATGAGAGGATCGTTCAGATCATGAACCACCATGTGGCTTAGGGTGTCTCGAGCTTGTTCAGCTTGTCGTAAGTTTTCATAGCTTCGCCGCAAATCTGCAAGCAGCCATTCACGTTCATCTTGCAGCTTTTTGCGACGCAAACAGGCTTGCACACGTGCATCGAAATCACGCGATCGAAACGGTTTAATTATGTAATCATCAGCACCAAGCTCGAAGCACCGAGTGAGAGTTTTGTCGTCGTCCACGGCGGTGATCATCAACACCGGAATAGAAGCTAAATCGTTCTGTGTCTTTAGATGCTTGAGCACCTCGGTGCCATTCATATCTTGCATCATAATGTCCAGCAAGATTAAGTCCGGCTTCTCCGACCTGACTATATCCAGCCCTTGATAGCCGTTTTCCGCCAAGAGCGGAACACATCCCAAAACACGAATTCGCTCCCCCATAATGTTGCGGTTGTGCACCTGGTCGTCGACTATTAACACGCGCAACCCCGATATTGAGACGGATTCTTCACGGTGTGATGGCTCTATGATTTGGTCCACAGGAGCATTATCGATACATTCGGTAGTCGGCATTCTTACGATACCTCATTGACTGCAACTTCGCTTTTCGCAGCCATCATCTTTCTTAGATGAATTTCGTGGTTAATCGGTTTCAGTTCAGATGTCGCTGTAGGTACATGTTGATCCAGAACAGCATAGAGCGCTGCCGTGCGTATGGGTTTGGACAGATGGTCCTGAAAACCTGCTAACATATGCTTCTTGATCGACTTGTCACTCGCATCGGCTGTCAAGGCAATGACAGGAATCTCGTCGGTTCCAGGCATCTGCCGCAATCTTTCTAGCGCTGTAATGCCGTCCATTATCGGCATCCTGATGTCCATGAGAATGAGATCAGGACTAAAAGTGGCTGCTTTCTCAAGACCTTCCTGACCGTTACAAGCAGTTTCCACTTCGTAACCTCGCACGAGGAGCATGTCCAGGATTACCTCACGATTAACCTCATTGTCCTCAACCAGCAGAATCTTGCCACTGGCCGCTCGGTCTTGAAGATGTTCCTCTGAAACTGCAAGACTTTCGTACTCCGAAGATAACTCAATACTTGATCGTAGTGTAAACCAGAACGAGCTACCTTGGCCGACCTCACTTTCAACTCCAATATCACCCCCGTGCATCTTTACCAGCCGTCTGGTCAAACCCAGACCGATACCAGTACCGCCCAGTTGTTCGTCGCGAACTCGATTGACTTGATAGAACTCATCGAATACTCTGTCAATGACTTCCGGCTCGATGCCGATACCGGTGTCATTTACCTCAATACGGAAGAAACCATCTTCAGTGGGTTGGCCACTGATGGTAATATGACCACCTTCTGGTGTATACTTTATGGCGTTGGAAATCAGGTTTAGCAGAATTTGCTTGAGGGCTCTTTGATCAGCCTGAACACACACATCGTTAAAGTCCTCGGTTATCTTGAAGTGTAAACCCTTCTTTTTGATCTGACTCGATAGTATTGCATTCAACGCGTCAATGGATTCACCACAGAAGACATTTTCCAGACACACTATCCGCCCACCAGAATCAATCTTGGCTAAATCTAAGAGGTCATTGATAAGGGACAGGAGATGATTGGCGCTGCTGTTGATTTGGGCCACATACTGCAATTGTTTGTCGCTGAGGGGGCCTAGCAATTTCTCGTAAAGCAAATCTGCTGAGCCGATTATGCCATTCAGTGGGGTACGCAATTCATGGCTCATGGTCGACAAAAACTGGTCTTTTTGACGAGTCAAATCCTCGGCGACTTGCCTTGCTTTGATTAACTCGTTCTCGTAAGACTTGCGGTCCGTGATGTCCAACACTACTCCCTGCATACTTGCTGGCTTTCCAGCAGAATCGTAATGAGCGAGTCCCTTAGCGACAAGCCAGCTAATGCTTTCGTCTGGCCAAACGACCCGGTACTCTGTGTCATACTCGGTATTGTTTTCCAAGGCATCTCTGATCGCGTTATCTGCTTTCACACGATCATCAGGGTGCAGCCGCTCAAGAAAAATGTTGTAGGATATAGTCTGATCGGCCGTTAATCCATGGAGCTCCTTGCATTGATCAGACCACGCCAACTCGTCTGTGAGAATGTTCCAATGCCATATGCCAATGTTGGCGCTGGTGGTAGCCAATCGCAGTCGTTCCCCGCTCTCTTTCAGCGACCGCTCCATTTCCTTGCGTGTTGTGATATCGATCCAGCTGCCAACGATTTCCATCGGTTTTCCCAAATTGTCTCGAACAAGCGCCAACTCGTCCCGCATCCATCGGTAGCTGCCGTCGGCAACCTGAAACCGGTACTCGTGAACATGATCCCCCTTTTCAAAGAGATCCGACAACCCCGACAATACCCGAGAAGAGTCGTCCGGGTGGATATGTGATGCCCAGAAGCTTGAGTCTGTCAAGAAATCCTCAGGTTGATAGCCTAATTGAGCCTTGACGTTCTCGCTGATAAATGTTGCGCCAAAATCTCCGTCGGCCTTGCACGAATAGATAACCGTTGGGTTGGAGAAGAGAAGGTGCTTCAGTCTTTCGCATGCTTTGGCACGTTCTCGCTCAGTTTTCGCCTGGGGTTTTAGAAAAAGAAGATAGGAAACAGGAACAATGATGAGACATAGCAGCAAGCCATCTATCAGAACTTCAGCCCATCCAGGAAGGCTGTGGATAAGACCCAGCGCCCACATAATCGCAATCTCCGAAATCCAGACTGAGACACCGATAGTGAAGATCAACCGACTCACAGGGTGCGCTGGATCAGCTTGCTTTGTCTCCGTAGGCTGCGCGGTCTGGCTGCAGGAACTTCCTTGCGCAGACTTCCGGGAGGCTAAGAATTGCTTGAATTCCTTGATAACTCGATGTGTGGATATGTTCATCTATGATGCCCCCTTGGAAGTACTCAAATCAGAGTTCTTCCATCCAATTATCGGCAGACGCAATGAAAAGATTAGCGGCAGAGATCAGCCGTCCGCCGACCAGCAAACAGTGACCAAATGCCGACTGTCGAGTCGTCCTGCCCGACAAATTCATCTAAATTCACATCTACCCATCTGTCCCTATAGGGCAAGAAGTCCATCACAAGCTATAATAGAGATTCATCTCAAACGGATGGGGACGATTTCTGACAGCCACGATCTCCTTGGTCTTTTCGATTATCCAGCTTTCAATCAACTCCTCGTTGAAAACTCCTCCTGCCAACAAGTAGTCGTGGTCTTCTTTCAAAGCCTCCAGCGCTTCTTCGAGGCTTGTGGGGATCGAAATGAGGCGAGCTTTTTCACCCTCACTCCAGCCGAATACGTTATCATCGAACGGTCCCATTCCGTTTTCCGGTGTAGGACGGATACCCTTCTTGACGCCGTCGAGGCCAGCCATCAAGAGTGCGCTCATCGCGAAGTAGTAGTTGCATGTACCATCGCTGGTGCGGAATTCGAACCGTTTAGCCTTCTCACTCACTGCGTACTTTGGAATTCGAATTGCGGCGCTGCGGTTTGCAAGTCCGAAGAAGAGCTTTACCGGTGCTTCATACCCTGGCAGCAATCGCTTGTAAGAGTTAGTGGAGGGATTTGTGAACGCCGCAAGTGACCGTCCATGCGCCAGAATGCCTCCAATGAATCCGAGCGCCACATCCGATAAATCTGCATAGCCTCCCTTCTTATAGAAAACATTCTTACCCTTCTTGCAAAGCTGTATATGGAAGTGCATGCCGCTGCCAGGCTCGTCGTACAGAGGTTTGGGCATGAAAGTCGCAGACAAACCTCTGCGCAACGCTTGATTATGTATGATGTCTTTGATATACATCATGCGGTCGACAATCAGCCTGAAGTCGACCAGTTCTGTCTCTATCTCCTGTTGACCGGAAAGGCCCACCTCGTGATGATGGTAGCGCACCGGGCAGCCGGTCTGTTCTATCATTGCCACCATTTCCTGCCGAAGGTCGGAGTATTTGTCGAAAGGCACATCGATGTGGTAACCCTTGCGGTTGGCAACCGCAGTCCCATCCTTATCCTGGTAGCCGAAAGGCAAGTCATCCTTATTCTCGGCAGATGTAAATTTGAAACCGGCGCTGAACTTGCCGTTATGGATTTCAGCTTCATTGAATAGATAGAATTCAAACTCCGGAATCCAGAGCGACTGATCAGCGACTCCCGACTCCTCGAGATATGCTTGAGCGCGCATGGCCAGACTGCGTGGGTCTTTGGATATGCCTATCCGCGTCTCGGCATCACATATGAACGCAAGTACCCGGAGTGTCGGAGTAGCGCTGAACGGATCGAGTATTGCTGTCGACAAATCCGGGAGCAGCAACATGTCGCCCGACTCCACCGAACGCATTCCAGGTATACTTGAACCGTCGAACGGGATTCCGTTCTTCATGACTATCTCAAGCCGGGATATTGGAAAGGTGAGATGATACCAGTTGCCGGTCAGATCGGAATACTTGATATCCACGGCCGTTATCTCGTGTTGCTCAACCATTTTTCTGACTTCATCAATGTCCATGGGTCCTCCATTTCTGACATCACACATACTATAAGAGGCTCTTTGGCTGTAATCTAACTGATTCCAGTCAGTTTGGCATTCAGTTTTTTCGGTTGTTTAGATTCTGATTTTGCAGGACTGCGCGGAAATCTGGTAACGAGGAGACCCGGTTCGAAAATCAGCGCTTACTGGCTAAACGCGAAACGGCACTCGTGCTTGTAGATCAAATGAAAGGTGGCGGAACTCGATTGAGGATTGCTATGATCCTGATAGTTGACTATATTGTTTGTTGAAAACAGTTGTCCATTTATATAGTATTCATATTATGTGTCCAGAAGATCCACAGGATGATCAGACTCAGACATATCTTCCCTTGATTGAGGGCACCGCTGTTTCTCATTACGTGATCATCGAGAAGATCGGTGCTGGCGGGATGGGTGAGGTGTATCTGGCAAATGATACCGAGCTTAATCGCAGAGTGGCGTTAAAGTTTCTACCACCGCACTTGTGTCGGAATGAGGATTGTCGTAAACGTTTCAAGCGTGAAGCTCAGGCAGCTGCAAAGCTGAACCATCCAAATATCATCCACGTCTATGAGGTATCTGAACACCAAGGACGACCATTCTTTGCGATGGAGCATGTGGAGGGAACATCTCTGAAGGATGTCACTGGTGACAAAGATTTGTCTGTCGAGAGGATTCTTGAGCTTGGTATACAGGTCTGCGAGGGATTACATGCAGCACACGAAGAGGGAGTGACACACCGGGATATCAAACCATCGAATATCCTCATCGATTCACACGGACGAGCGAGGATAGTAGATTTTGGCCTGGCCTCTGTGGTTGGATCAGATCAACTGACCAGGACCGGTTCCACTCTCGGCACTGTCGGTTACATGTCGCCAGAGCAAGTGAGAGGCGACGAGATCGACCATCGTAGCGATTTGTTTTCGTTCGGTGTGGTTCTGTATGAGTTGATCACCAAACAGAATCCGTTCAAACGCGACAGTGAGGCAGCCACACTGAAAGCTGTCTGCGATGATATTCCGCATCCTATCGCGCGCTTCCGTTCGAACATTCCGGATGGGATTCAGAGCATCCTTGACAAGGCCTTGGAAAAGAACATCAAAACAAGATACCAGCACGCAGATGGAATGGTATCGGATCTGATGCGTCTGAAGCGCTCGCTCGATTCAGGTCTGTCAACTATGTCTGCTGTAACAGCTGTCGGCAGGTCAAGCAGGACATGGTGGCTGGTAGCTATTGTGGCAATGCTTGCTGTGGCTGTAGCTGTTGTAGCAACCCAGCCTTGGAAACCGGAGACCATTGCGGATAAGCCGCACAAGATCATGCTGGCGGTTCTGCCATTTGAGAATCTCGGCGATCCGGAAGATGAGTATTTTGCTGACGGCATCACAGAGGAAATCCTGACGAACTTGGCGAAGCTCTCGGGACTTGGCGTGATCTCCCGTACTTCCGCTATGCAGTATAAGAACAGCGAAAAGGGACTTCGTCAAATCGGCGAGGAGTTGGGTGTTGACTATGTACTCGAAGGGACTATTAGGTGGGATAAATCGGGCGATGTAAACAGAGTGCGGATACATCCTCAGTTGATAGAGGTGGCCGACGACATTCATCTTTGGGCTGACCGCTATGATGCGATTCTCTCTGATGTTTTTGAAATTCAATCGAGTATTGCCGAAAAAGTGGCGGAGGCACTCAATGTGGCCCTGCTTGAGACGGAGCGCCGCGCCCTGACGCAGCAGCCGACAGAAAACACTGAAGCCTATCACTATTACTTACGAGGTAAACAGTACTTCAGCGTACAGGTCGGTCGAGGTGACTACCGAGATATTGTCAAGAGTTGTGGATGATTGTTTTGATAGTATCCTCAAGTTCTCCAGTTATGCGGCTTCCTTTATTTCTCCATCAACGAACTTAACACC